>NZ_JAXAXM020000002.1:0-45038 GCF_047500745.2 Stenotrophomonas sp. FR024 | reverse complement strand
CCCGCAGCGGTTCCCAACGGGAGCCGCGGAATCGCTGCGCGATTCCTGTAGAGCCGACCGCTGGTCGGCTGCTTCTGCTCTCGCCTTTGTCTCTGCCAGCCAGGCCAAGCCCGGCGACGATTACCGAGCACAGCTCGGCACCACAGCTGTCGCCGTGTCGCCCCCGGCACTTGCAGTTCCGCTCATTAGTAGTAATACTACTAACCATGGACCTGACCGACACCCAGCAGGCGATCCTGCAGTTGATCGCCGAGCGTATCGAGAGCGAAGGCGCGCCGCCGTCGCAGACTGAAATCGCACGTGCGTTCGGCTTCAAGGGCGTGCGCGCGGCCCAGTACCACCTGGAAGCCCTGGAGCAGGCCGGTGCGATCCGTCGCATCCCGGGCCAGGCCCGCGGCATCCGCCTGGTACAGGCGCCACCGGTCGAGAAGCTGGCCGAGCCGGGCCTGCCCGACAGCGTCCTGCGCCTGCCGGTGCTGGGCCGTGTCGCAGCCGGTCTGCCGATTGGTGCTGATATCGGCTCGGACGACTTCGTGGTGCTGGACCGGGTGTTCTTCTCGCCGGCACCGGATTACCTGTTGAAGGTGCAGGGCGATTCGATGATCGACGAGGGCATCTTCGACGGTGACCTGATCGGCGTGCACCGCACCCGCGATGCCCATTCCGGACAGATCGTCGTGGCCCGCATCGATGACGAGATCACCGTCAAGCTGCTGAAGATCGCCAAGGATCGTATCCGCCTGCTGCCGCGTAACCCCGACTACAAGCCGATCGAGGTGCTGCCTGACCAGGACTTCTCGATCGAGGGCCTCTATTGCGGCCTGTTGCGACCCAACCGTTGACCCGTTCCATAGCGCATTACCCCGCGGTCTTTTGTGGCGATTCTCTGGTTCCACTGAGGTTGGTACGGATGTCCGATAATTCTTTTCAGAGCGCCGGGCAGAATCTCAGCCTGTGCGATACGTCCGACTTAAAGTGAACCCATGGCAAAGAAGACCCCCAAAGACAGCACCTCCAACGACACGACCTCTGCAAGGACCAATCCGATGGACGAGAACAAGAAGCGCGCCCTCGCTGCAGCTCTGGGCCAGATCGAAAAGCAGTTCGGCAAGGGCTCGGTGATGCGCATGGGCGACCGCGTGGTCGAGCCCGTCGAAGCCATCCCGACCGGTTCGCTGATGCTCGACATCGCGCTGGGCATTGGTGGTCTGCCGAAGGGCCGTGTCGTTGAGATCTACGGGCCGGAATCCTCGGGCAAGACCACCTTGACCCTGCAGGCCATCGCCGAATGCCAGAAGATGGGCGGTACCGCGGCCTTCATCGACGCCGAGCACGCGCTGGACCCGATCTACGCCGCCAAGCTGGGCGTGAACGTGGACGACCTGCTGCTGTCGCAGCCGGATACCGGTGAGCAGGCGCTGGAAATCGCCGACATGCTGGTCCGTTCGGGTTCGGTCGACATCCTGGTGATCGACTCGGTTGCCGCGCTGACCCCGAAGGCCGAAATCGAAGGCGAGATGGGCGACCAGCTGCCAGGCCTGCAGGCGCGCCTGATGAGCCAGGCGCTGCGCAAGCTGACCGGCAACATCAAGCGCTCCAACACCCTGGTGATCTTCATCAACCAGCTGCGCATGAAGATCGGCGTGATGATGCCGGGCCAGAGCCCGGAAACCACCACGGGTGGCAACGCGCTGAAGTTCTACGCCTCGGTCCGCCTGGACATCCGCCGTATCGGCGCGATCAAGAAGGGTGACGAGATCATCGGTAACCAGACCAAGATCAAGGTCGTCAAGAACAAGCTGGCACCTCCGTTCAAGCAGGTCATCACCGAGATCCTGTATGGCGAAGGCATCAGCCGTGAAGGCGAGCTGATCGACATGGGTGTGGATGCCAAGCTGGTCGAGAAGGCTGGCGCCTGGTACAGCTACGGTGAAGAACGCATTGGCCAGGGCAAGGACAACGCCCGCGGCTACCTGCGCGACAACCCGACTGTCGCCGCCAAGCTCGAGGCCGAGCTGCGCGAGAAATTCCAGCCGGCCGAAGCGGCCCGCGAGGAAGGCGACGACGAAGGCGAAGACGAATAAGGCTTGCTGTGGGGCAGGGTGGCGCCGTCAGTGACGTCGCCCTGTCCCGCAGGTTCGAATCGCCCAGGGATGGGCTGGGCGCCACGGATGGCGCCACCCTTGGAGTACCCATGTCCGACGCCGAAGACATTCCGACCGGCCGCAAGCGCCGGCCGCGTGAGCAGACCCCCGTGCAACGGGCGCTGGGCCTGCTGGTCCGCCGCGAGCACTCGCGCAAGGAACTCACCCGCAAGCTGACCGCCCGTGGCATCGAAGACGAAGCCGCGCAGGCCGCTGTCGCCAAGTTGACCGAGGCCGGCTGGCAGGACGACACCCGTTTTGCCGAGAACCTGGTGAGGATGCGCGCCAACACCGGTTATGGGCCGATCCATGTCCGCGCCGAGCTGGGGACCCACGGCCTGGACAGTGCCGCGATTGCCGCAGCGATGGACAGCTACGAAGGCGACTGGCAGGAAAACGCCCGTGATCTGGTCCGCCGACGCTTTGGCGAGGCCGGCCCGCAGGACCTGACGCAGCGGCGCAAGGCCGCCGATCTGCTGGCCCGACGGGGCTTCGACGGCGACAGCATCCGCCGCGCAACCCGCTACGACCCGGATGACTGAGACTGGCGGCGCCGGGCCTGATACCCTTTAGGTTTTCGGCGGTCCCTCGCGACCCTGGCCAACGCGGCCGGTGGTCCGGGTCCGCCGGCCCGCAGACTGCCAGCCCCCAATGAACGCATCCGCCAAATTCACGACTTCCCAGATCCGCAGCGACTTCCTTGAATTCTTCAAGGGCAAAGGCCACACCATCGTGCCGTCGGCGCCGCTGGTGCCGGGCAATGATCCGACCCTGCTGTTCACCAACTCCGGCATGGTGCAGTTCAAGGACGTGTTCCTTGGCGCGGAGAAGCGCAGCTACGTGCGCGCGGCCGACGTGCAGCGCTGCCTGCGCGCCGGCGGCAAGCACAACGACCTTGACCAGGTCGGCTACACCGCACGCCACCACACCTTCTTCGAAATGCTGGGCAACTGGTCGTTCGGCGACTACTTCAAGAAGGACGCGATCGCCTGGGCTTGGGAGCTGCTGACCCAGGTCTGGAAGCTGCCGGCCGAGCGCCTGCTGGTCACCGTCTACCAGACCGACGACGAGGCCTACGCGCTGTGGCGCGACATGGTTGGCGTGCCGGAAGAGCGCATCGTGCGCATCGGCGACAACAAGGGCGCACCGTTCGCCTCGGACAACTTCTGGCAGATGGCCGACACCGGCCCGTGCGGCCCGTGCACCGAGATCTTCTACGACCACGGTGACCATATCGCCGGCGGCCCCCCGGGCTCCCCGGATGAGGACGGCGACCGCTTCATCGAAATCTGGAACCTGGTGTTCATGCAGTTCGACCGCCAGCCGGATGGCACCCTGGTGCCGCTGCCGGCACCGTGCGTGGATACCGGCATGGGCCTGGAGCGCCTGGCGGCGATTCTGCAGCACGTGCACACCAACTATGAGATCGACCTGTTCCAGGCGCTGATCCGCAAGGCGTCCGAACTGACCGGTACCGCCGATCTGGAGAACAAGTCGCTGCGGGTGATCGCCGATCACATCCGTGCCTGCTCGTTCCTGATCGTCGACGGCGTGCTGCCGTCCAACGAAGGCCGCGGCTACGTGCTGCGCCGTATCATCCGCCGCGCCCTGCGCCACGGCTGGATGCTGGGTGTGCGCCAGCCGTTCTTCAGCAAGCTGGTGCCGACCCTGGTCGAGCAGATGGGCGAGGCCTATCCGGAACTGCCGGCGGCGGTGGATACCGTCACCCGTGCGCTGCAGGCCGAGGAAGAGCGTTTCGCTGAAACCCTCGATGCCGGCATGAAGATCTTCGAGGACGTCGCGGGCAAGGCCAGCAATGGTGTGATCCCGGGTGTTGACGCGTTCCGCCTGTACGACACCTATGGCTTCCCGCTCGACCTGACCCAGGACATCGCCCGCGAGCGCGACCTGACCGTCGACATCGCCGGCTTCGATGCGGCGATGGAGCAGCAGCGAGAAACCGCGCGCGCGGCCGGCAAGTTCGGTGGTGGCGTGACCCTGCCTGCCGAGCTGGTGGCGACCCTCAGCCCGACCGTGTTTCTGGGGTATGACCGCCTGCAGGCCGACGGCCTGACCGTGCTGGCCCTGCTCAAGGACGGTCGTCCGGTGCAGTCGGCCGATGCCGGTGATGCGGTCATCGTGATCACCAACCAGACCCCGTTCTACGCCGAGTCCGGCGGCCAGGTCGGCGACACCGGCGTGCTCACCGGCAACGGCGTGCGCCTGGCGGTAGAAGACACCCAGAAGTTCGCCGGCCAGTTCCATGGCCACGTCGGCACCCTGTCCGAAGGCGGCCTGAAGGTCGGTGATGTGCTGTCCGGCCAGGTCGATGGCGAGCGCCGTGGCGCCACCATCCTCAACCACTCTGCCACCCACCTGCTGCACGCCGCCCTGCGCGAAGTGCTCGGCACCCACGTGCAGCAGAAGGGCTCGCTGGTGGCGCCGGATCGCCTGCGCTTCGACTTCTCGCACTTCCAGCCGATCAGCGCGGAAGAGCTGGCCGTGATCGAGCGCAAGGTCAACCAGCAGGTGCGTGCCAACAACGCTGCCGAAGTGCACAACATGGGCATGCAGGAAGCGCTGGACTTCGGCGCGATGGCCCTGTTCGGCGAGAAGTACGGCGAACACGTGCGCGTGCTGAAGATGGGTGACTACTCCACCGAGCTGTGCGGCGGTACCCACGTCAACCGCACCGGCGACATCGGCTTGTTCAAGATCACCTCCGAGGGCGGTGTCTCCGCTGGCGTGCGCCGTATCGAAGCGGTCACCGGCCAGGGCGCCCTGGACTACGTGGACGCCGAAGAGGCTCGCCTGGCCGAAGCCGCCGACCTGCTCGGTGGCAGCGCTGCCGACGTGGTCGAGAGGATCCGTGCCCTCGGCCAGCGCCAGAAGCAGCTGGAGCGCGAACTGGACGCCGTGAAGGCCAAGGTTGCCGCCGGTGCTACCGCCGACCTGTCCGGCCAGGCGGTCGAGGTTGCCGGTGTGAAGGTGCTGGCCGCCCGTCTGGAGGGCTTCGATGCCAAGGCCCTGCGTGACGCCATGGACCGCCTGAAGCAGCAGCTGGGCGATGCGGTGGTCGTGCTGGCTGGCGCCCAGGACGGCAAGGCCGCCCTGGTCGCAGGTGTGAACGGCAGCGCAATGGGCAAGGTCAAGGCCGGGGAACTGTTGTCCCATATCGCCGGTCAGATCGGGGGCAAGGGCGGCGGACGCCCGGACCTCGCCCAGGGTGGTGGCGAGGACGGGCCCGCCCTTGCCACTGCGCTGGCTGCAGTCGTCGAATGGGTCAGCCCCCGCCTGTGATGAACCTGGCCGTCCCCCTCCTTGTAGGAGCGGGACGGCTGACGGTACCATTGCGAATCTTTTCCCTTTGTCGTGGTAGCGCTTCTTGACGGAGCGTCAAGCCGGTGGGGGATACCCTTCCACACGGTTCCATGGAGACTTACAAAAATGTTGATCCTGACTCGCCGCGTCGGCGAAACCCTGATGATCGGTGACTCGGTGAGCGTCACCGTGCTTGGCGTCAAGGGTAACCAGGTGCGTATCGGCATCACCGCGCCGAAGGACGTCGCTGTGCATCGCGAAGAGATCTACCAGCGCATCCAGCGTGGTGATGAAGCCGGTGGCACCGGTAGCGAAAATTCTGCCGAATAACGCTTTACCTTCGCACTCGATTAACGTTATGATTCACGCCCCGCTGAGGTGCAACGCACCAGACGCGGAGAAAACCCCGGAGTGATGCCCGAGTGGCCGAAGGGGCTCCCCTGCTAAGGGAGTATAGGGTCAAAAGCTCTATCGAGGGTTCGAATCCCTCTCACTCCGCCAGATACAAAGAAGCGCCTGCAGATCCTCGATCTGCAGGCGTTTTTCTTTATCCGACACTCGAAAGTACAGCCGGCGTGGAGCTGGCTATTCTGGCTGATCGGTGCGGATGGCAGGCGTTGGCATGGGCGTCGCCGCTGGTGCCGGAGCGGGCGCACCGGGCAGCTGTGGCGGTTCAAGATAGCGAGGTGGGGTTTCCCGCCACAGCAAGGCAAGCGTGCAGTCGTTGGCACGTTCCCTGCACATTCTTTCGGCCTTCCGCTGCGCGGCGTCCGCCGTCTTCTCACCCAGTGCAAAGCCCAACGCAATCGTGCCGGTCGCTATGGCCGAATAGCCTTCGCTGGTGGTGCTGGCGGACTGACCGCAATTGCGCGATCGCGCTGCGCAGTAGTGCAGCGACTGCTGCATCGCAGTGGTGAGGGAAGACTGGTTCATCGAATAGCCGTAGCGGCCATCCTTGTCGTAGGTGATCGCAGACGCAGCACTTGCGGCTGATGAAACGGACAACAACAGCGCCAGTGAAACTGCATGCTTCCAGTTCATCACGCTCTCCTCTTTTGCCGATGGTGAATCAACCGGTGAATGTTGCGCAACCCCGCAGGGGGGCGGGGGAGAACGCCTGCAGGCCATTTGCCCGCAGGCGCGTACCGACGCGTTCGATCCTCAGAGCTTCACCGTCACGCCCACCTGGAAACCGCGCCCGGGCAGCGGCGCGATGTACTTCAGCGGCGAGTTGTGCGGCCGTGCTTCTTGATTGAGCAGGTTGCTGCCGTTGACGAACACCTCCATGCCGGCGATGTAGCTGTTGCGTACCGGCAGCTCACGGCTGATCTGCAGGTCGACCAGGTTGAACGCATCCAGTGGCACTTCCTGGCTGACATTGCGGCCCAGGTACTTCTGCGTGTCGTAGTAGGTGCTGGACAGCTGCGCCTTCCAGCCTTCGCGCTGCCACTGCAGGGTGGCACCGTAGCGGTTGGTCGGCATGTTCGGCAGGTACTTGCCGTCATTGTGGGCACGCAACGAATCGGGGCGGTCGGCCTTGTTCTTCACCAGGTCGGCGAAGGCGGACACGTTCAACGTGCCGTAGCGGCCCAGGTCCAATGCCTGCGAGGCATCGATCTCGAAGCCCTTCACCGTGGTGTCGGTCTGCTTCCAGTACTTCAGCGGCAGGCGGTTGGCGGTCTGCACGCCCGAGTAACCCAGGTACAGATAGTTCTCGTACTTCATCCGGTACGCGGTGGCCGACAGTTCGAAACCACCAAGGTGGAACAGGCCGGTCAGTTCCAGGTTCTTCGCGCGCTCCGGTTCGAGGTTCTGGTTGCCTTCTTCCTGGGTCATCACCGAATAGTGGGCATTGCTCGCATACAACTCGTTGATCTCCGGTGCGCGCTGCGAGGACGAGTAGCGCACCTTGGCGACGAACAACGGACCGAGCTCGACATACGATCCCAGGCTGTAGCTGTTGAGCCGGTAGTCGCGGTCCTGCAGTTTCGCGTTGGCGGCATTGCGCGCGGTCTTGAAGCGGCTTGGTCGCAGGTCATGGTCAACGCGCTCGTGGCGCACGCCAGCGTCGAAACTGGCCCAGCCGAAGTCCAGCGTCTCCTTCAGGAACACCGCATTGCTGCGCGTGTCCACGTCCGGCAGGTAGCGCTGCGAGCCGCTGCCGGTGACATCACGCGACTGATGGCTGAAACCGAGCAGGCCGCTGAGCGGGCCGATGCGTTGATGGCTGAGCAGCAGCTCGGCCTGGGTGCTCTCGAAATCGTAGTCGTTGGCCTTGGTGGCGCCCAGCCGCTCGCCTGAGGTGTTGTCCAGCTTGGAAACACGGAGTTCCGCGCGCTCGAACCACGGCAGTGGATCACGCAGCAGGGCTTCCAGCGCGTAGCGCTGTTGCTTGATCACCACGCCCACCGGCAGGCCATCGGCATAGTTGGAACCGAACGACAGGTTCTGCATCGAAAAGCCCGGTACGCCGTACTCGCTGTCCTTGGCATCGATGCTGACACCCACGTAGCCACGGTCGAAGAACAAGGTCGAGCCGAAGGCCACCTGACTGTTGCGCGCATAGCTGTTGCCCAGCCGGTGATGGTAGTCGGGTGTGACATCGTTGTTGATCTGCTTCTGCACGTACGACGGCGTGCCGGGCACGTAGGCCGGGTTGACCGGATTGATGTAGGTGCGGCGCTGCCAGACCGAGATCGGATTGTTGGTGTAGAACGAGAAATCACCATCGGCCCAGTCCGGGTTCTCGGTCATGAACTGGTCGATGTATGGCTGCGAGGCTTTGTTGTAGATCTGCTGGACGCGCGCCTCTTTCTGGCAGGCGTCGGCCAGTGCCGAGTTGACGCCCCCGCCTGCCGGGAACAGCCCGGTGTTGCAGACGCTGGCCTTGCTGTTGCCGGGGATGTCGTAGTGCGAGATGCGCTGCCGCGACACCTGCAGATTGGTGGAGATGTTGCGTTGATTGTTGAAGTTCATGCGGAAGCCCTGCGCGTCGGCCGCGTTGAAGCCCTTGCGCAGGACCAGTTCCATCGACTGATCCCTGTCTTCCATGCTGCGCGAGATCAGGCCCGAGTCGATCTCCACGCTGCCGCCGATCGCATTGCCCCCATAGCGCACGGTGTCGGAAGACTTGTTGACGGTGACACTGCGTACGAACAGCGGATCGAACGGGATGTTGATGTCACCGCTGATCGCGTTCATGCCCAGAATCGATTGGCCGTCCTGCAGGATCTGCACGCGGTTGCCGCTGAGGCTGCGGATGACCGGGGCGCCCGCATTCGGCCCGAAGGCGCTGCTCTGCACACCGGAGACGTGTTCGAGCAGGCCGCCGAGGGTGCGGTTCTGCGCCTGCGGATTGTCGACGGTGACCCGGCTGTCGATGCGCGAAGGCTGGGTGGCCTGGACCTGGAGGGTGGGGAGGGTGGGTTCGTCCGCGGCCTGGGCGGTGTGGACGGCGAACAGAATGGCTGCAGCAAGGAGATGGCGGCGCATGACACGACCCGTGAAGTTGATGTGAAATGTTATAACGTAACTATTTGTATCGACAAGGGCGGATTGGGCCTTGCCGCCAGGGCTGGATATGAGAACGCTTCTCATATGAGAATGGCGGGTGATTCTTCACGGGCGCACCATGCACAGCCTCACCCTTGCCGACCTGGACCGCTTGGGCCGCAGCAGTGGTTTTCGCTATCGGCTGCCAGCACTCGCGTCCGCCGCCGATTCGGGCGCGCTGTGCGTGGTCGAGGGCAGGGTGGAACAGCGCTGCTTGCGCCCTGGCATCAGCCTGGCGCTGTCGGACGTGGTCGCGCATCAGCCGTTCGAGGCGACTTCGGAGGCACCCCCGCCGTTCGCTGCGATCGTGATGCTGGAAGGTCGTGCCGGAGCACGCCTGGAAGGGCAGGCTGTGATCGGCATGAACCGCGGCGCCGGCGCGATGGTGTTGGCCGATGCCACGCCGATGACTGCGATTCATCCGGCCGGTCAACGGATGCGCAGTCTGAATGTCTCGCTGGATGCACCGGCCGAGATGGATGATCCGGTGATCAGCGAACTGCTGTTGCAGGCTCATCGCCATGGTCGCCGGCGGCTGCACAGCTGGCAGGTACCCGCGCATCTTGAACATGCCGCCGAACAGTTGCTGTCGGGGACCTGGCAGGGCGCAATGCATGCGCTGCTGTGCGAGGGTGTGGGCCTGCAGATGCTGGCGATGGCGTTGGGTGCGCCTGCCCAGGAGGCATCGCCGGACCAGCGTGTTTCAGCACGTGATCGCCGCATGCTGCAACGGGTGATCGACTGCCTGCAGGCATCACCTGCGGCTGACCACAGCCTGGAGGATCTGGCGCGCCTGGCCTGCATGAGCCCGAGCAGCCTGCGGCTGAAGTTCCAGCAGGTGCACCGGTGTTCGGTGTTCGCCTGGCTGCGCGAGCGGCGCCTGCAGCTGGCCTGCGAGCAGCTGCGGCAGGGCTGCAGCGTGCAGCAGGCCGCACATTTCGTCGGCTACCGGCACGCCACCAATTTCGCGACCGCATTCCGCGCGCGCTACGGCATCGCGCCCAGCGAGCTTCGCTGAGTCCGGGCCACCGTCGGCAGTACGCATACGCCTGCTGCGTCCGCGCATACGTGCGCTCACGCTCAAATGACAATAATTCTCATCCAGCCTTTCCTTCCCGCTGGATCTCCCATGCCTGCCTGTTTCCGCCCGTGTGCCCTGGCTAGCGCCATCGGCACGACCCTGGCGCTGTTCAACGCTGCCCACGCCGCCGAGCGCACTCCGTCCGTAACGCCTTCCCAGCTTCCAACCGTGCAGGTCACGGCCGACCTCGATGGCAGCACCGAAACGTCGCGTTCCTACACCACCGACTCGATGGGCACGGCGACCGGACTGTCGCTGACCTCGCGGCAGACCCCGCAATCAGTCAGCGTGGTCACCCGCCAGCAGATCGAGGACCGTGGCCTGCTCAGCACCGCCGATGCCTTGGCGACCGCACCTGGCATCTCGGTCACGCGCAGCGACGCCAACCGCTACTCGTTCTCCGCACGCGGCTTCGACATCGACAACTACCAGTTCGATGGCGTGGTGATGCCGGTGTTGTCGCCATGGAACTTCGGCGAGAACAATCTGGACATGGTGGTGTACGACCGCATCGAGATCGTGCGCGGTGCCAATGGCCTGATGACCGGCGCCGGCAATCCCTCGGCGGCGGTGAACTATGTGCGCAAGCGCCCGCTGCGCGGGTTTGCTGCCAGTGGTGGCATCAGCCTCGGCAGCTGGGACGCACGGCGCGTGTGGGCGGATGTGTCCAGCCCGTTGAGCCGGGAAGGACGCGTGCGTGGTCGCCTGGTGGCGGCGCACGCAGAGGGCGACAGCTACACCGCTGGCCTGGACAGCACCGCAAGGACACTCTACGGCGTGGTCAGTGTGGATCTGGGCGAGGACACCGGATTGATCGCCGGTATCTCCTACCAGGGCAACGACAACCGTGGCTTCGGCAGCGGCTTCGCGTTGTTCAACGCCGACGGCACGCGTACCCGCTTCGACCGCTCGGTATCAGCCACCGCGCCGTGGGCACGGATGAGCACCGATACCCGCAACGGCTTCTTCGATTTCAACCATCGTTTCAGCAACGACTGGCAGGCGCGCGTCTCCTACAGCCGATCGCATACCGACATGGAAATGAAGCATCTCTATCGCGGTGGCTACCCCGACCCGGTCACTGGCGCCATGCCCAATGGCAACAGCTTCACCCGCTACGACGGTCCGGTGCGCCGCGAAGCGATCAGCGCCAGCCTGACCGGTCCGTTCCAGCTGTTCGGCCGCCAGCACACTGCGTCCATCGGCTGGTCGCGCTCACGCGATGAAATCGCGCTGGGGCAGTACCGCGCGCTGGCGCCGCTGCCGCCGTTGGCCAGCTATCTGGACTGGCACGGGCCGGGCACGCCGGAGCCGACGTGGGCCAGCAGCAAGACCCAGGCCGATGACCTGGACAACCATCAGAGCGGTGCCTACGCGGTGGCGCGGCTGTCGCTGGCCGATCCGCTGCACGTGATCGTCGGTGGCCGCATGAGCAACTGGGAGACCGACCAGGTCTACTTTGGCACCAAGCGGAAGTACCGCTACCGCAACGAGTTCGTACCGTATGCCGGCGTGGTCTGGGATTTCAACGGCTACAGCAGCGTGTACGCCAGCTACACCGGCATCTTCAAGCCGCAGAACAACCGCAACGAATCCGGGCAGATCCTCGATCCGGTCAGTGGCCGCAGCTATGAGCTGGGCCTCAAGGGCAGCTGGCTGCAGGAGCGCTTGAATGCGTCGGCGGCGCTGTTCCGCACCCAGCAGGACAACCTGGCCGAGGCCACTGGTGGTCTGGTCGAAGGCAGCACGCAGGCGGCCTACCGTGCGGTGAAGGGCGCAACCGTGGATGGCCTGGAACTGGAGCTGGCCGGCGAGCCGCTACCGGGCTGGAGCCTGGGTACCAGCTTCACCACCTTCATCGCGCAGGATGCACAGGGACGGGCGATCAACACCGCCAAGCCGCGCAGCCTGTTCAAGCTGTTCACCACCTGGCGGCTGCCGGGTGCCTGGGACCGGCTGACGATCGGCGGTGGCGTTGACTGGCAGAACCGCATGTACCAGACCGCCACCGCGCCAGGGAACCGCCGTGTGCCGGTGGAGCAGCCCGGCTACGCGCTGGTCAACCTGATGGCGCGCTATCAGTTCAGTTCCAATGTGTCGGCCGCAGTCAACATCAACAACCTGTTCGACCGCCACTACTACTCGCAGATCGGCTTCTACAACCAGGGCTGGTACGGCGCGCCGCGAAACGTGATGTTCACGCTGAAGGTCGGCTATTGAGGCGGCAGTGGCGAGGTTCAGGGATCCAGTGGATCCATCGGGTCGATGCGAAGTGATTCGGGCGCTGGCACGAAGGTGATCGCGTACGGTGAAATGCGTGAACCGACCTTGCCGGGAACGTAGCCCAGCTCACGGCGGTTGCGGTCACTGAACCCGCTGCTGGCGACCGAATCGATATGCGACGGACTGCTGACCACCAGTGCCGGTTGCCGCGGCGGTGCCTGCAGGGCCGCCAGCAGCCGGGCTGCATTGCGCAGGTTGGTGGTGGTGTGGCGGGCATACGGTTCGATGATGATCGCATCTGCGGGAATGCCGAAGCGCGCGATCAGCGCTTCGCGCATCTGCACCGCTTCGACGCTTCGGGTGCCGCGTGGATGCACGGCGCCACCGGAGACGATGATGAAAGGTGCATCGCCCGCCGCATAGCGCTGCGCAGCGGCTTTCAGGCGCAGCTTGCTGCCAGCGCTGAGTGGGGTGGTCAGCTCGTCCGGTCCCTGGCCCAGCACGATGATCGCTGTGTACGGATGCGCATTCCAATCGAACTGCCGCGCGCGCGCGAATGGCGCGGCGTTCATTCCCGCGTTGATGGGCTCGAAGCGGATCGCATCGAGGCGGTCATTGGTATCAAGCAGGCCCACCGCCACGGCGATGCTGCGATCGAATGCGGTGTAGGCCGCGCCGGCGTCCACTTCGCTCATCTGCATGGCAATGGCAACATCGCCGGCCAGTCGCGTGCTGCCTGCCGCGCCGACCGGGCCGTCGATGGCGTCGTAGCGGGGCGGCTGGCCGTGGCCGTAGACGGAGAGGATGTTGTTGAGGCCCGCAAGCTCCCTTTCGATGGCTGCAGCGCGCGCCGGAACCGCGGTGGTCAGCAGGCCTGCCTGCGCCGGCGTCCAGTGTGCCGCCTCGAGTGTGCAGGCCGCCGTCCGGCAGCCAGTCATGCGCTGGGTGCGTTCGACCATGAGGGCGCGTGCAGGGGCGGGCAGTGCGTCGTGCTTCAGCTGCACCAGGGTTGGAAACAAGCGCCCGGCCAGTACCGTGCTGTCGCGGTCGTCGGCTGCCGCTGCAAGCGGCAGCACAGCCGTGGCCAGCAGGGCGAGGGACAAGCTCAATCGTCGGTGCATCACCAGCTCCTGCTGACCATCAGGCGGACGTTGCGGCCGAACAGCGGCCGCCCATAGATTGCCTCGGCCGAACCCTGTCCGGCCAGCGCGTCGGTGCGGGTGTTGCCCTCGGTGAGCCCCTTTTCATTGGTCAGGTTGTCGCCCACCAGCTGTGCGCCCCAGTTGCCGCGCTTCCATGAAACGCCCAGACCCAGGGTCTGGTAGGCAGGCAACGCGGTCTGGTTGAACAGATCGACATAGGACTTGCCGACCACGTCATAGCGCAGCCAGGTCTCGAACTGGTCCTGGCCGTACTGGAAACTGAAAGTCGGTCGCAGGTTGCCGTAGAGCTTGGGTTCGCGAACGATCTGCTTGCCGTTGACCGCCGCCGGATCGGCACCGGAATCGTTCTGCAGGCTGTCGTACTGCGGATCGCTGACCGTGATCGAACCGGCGATGCTGAACCAGTCCAGCGGCCGGAACAGGCCATCCAGTTCGATGCCCTTGGAGACGGCGGTACCGATGAAGGGCACCGACTGGTCATTGCGGCCGGTCGTCGGATTGAAGGCAACGAAGGACGCGTTGAGTGGATCGAACTTCGTGTAGAACGCGGTCAGGTACAGATAGGACCGGCCAAAAGCCGCCTTCAGGCCCAGCTCGTACTGGTCCAGCTGGGTCTGCACGATGGTGGGGTCGATCGAGCGTGCCACCGATGAGTTGGGAACGATCTCCATGTGCGACACGCGGGCATAGGCGCCTACGGTGGCAGTGAAATCGTAGTTGGCACCGACCGTCCAGTTGGTGGCGGTCGGGTTCAGGCGATGGCTCTGGACGACGCCGGTGAACCGGCGCGTGGTGTTGTCGGCCAGTGTGTTGCGGTCGCCGAGGTCGACCTGGGCGGTCTGCTCGGCATAGCCCTCGTAGCGGTAGCGCTCATGGCGGATGCCGGCATCAAGCTTGAAGCGGTCCGTCAGTGCCCAGGTGTCATTGGCGTAGACCGCGAACATGCGGGCATCGACCTTGCCGCGATTGAGGGTGGTGGTGTAACGCAGCGTGCCCTTGTCGGTGACATAGCCCAGTGGGGCGCCATCGTTACCGTAGGCCACCAGATCAAGCAGGCGTGGCTTGCCCCGCATCTCCATCAGCATGTCCTGGTACAGGCTGAAGGACGTGGTGCCGAAGAAGGCGGTGTACGCGCCGATGTTCAGATCGTGGCTGCCCCAGGCCGTTTCAAACAGCCGCGTCGCACTGAAATCGGCCTGACCGGAGTAGAAGTCCGAATCAGCAGCACGGTACTGGGCCGAGATCACCAGGCCGGAGTCGGCGTAGGGATCGTAGGCAGTGGCGCCGTTGCTGCCGGCCAGCGCGTAGCCCATCCGCGCGACACCGGCACCGAAGGCGGTACGGGCCGCGCCCAGATAGCCGTTGGCGAAGCTGCGTGCGTCGACCGGATTGGTGGTCGAGTACAGCGCGTCGAAGGTATTGCGGCCCTTGGTGTAGCCGGATTTCAGCGAGATCGTCCAATCGCTGGCGGTGTTCTCGTACTGGAAGCCGATGTTGCCGAAGCGCATGTGGCGTCCATCGGCCAGATCGCGGTTCATGCCCTGCAGGACACCGCCGCCATCGAGGTACTTCAGGTTGACACTGCGCAGCGAGGGCGAGTTCAGGGTGCCGTCGAAGTAGTCGATGTAGGGATCCAGCGGGACGCTGGGATTGCGAGGGTCGGCGACCGGGATCGGCAGGTAGAACGTATTGTGGTCGTCAACGAAGGTGCCGCTGACCTTGAACCAGCTGGTGTCGTCGAAGTAGTGCTTGATGTTGCCACGGATCTGCCCGCCCTTGTCGTTCGGGAAGCCGTTGTCGCGGTAGCCATCGTGCTGGCGCAGGAAGCCACCGACGGCGTAGAAGGTGTCCTTGCCCAGCGCGCCGGACTGGTACATCTCGCCGCGGTACAGCCCGGTATCGCCGATGGTCAGCTGCGCCTTGCCGTGGGTCTCTTCCGAGCCCTCGGCCAGGATGTTGTTGACGATGGCGCCGCCGCTGCTGGCATAGATGGGCGCCGGGCCCCCACGTACGATCTCTACCCGCTGGTTCATCACGTCGAACCGGTTCATGCCGTCGCCGGAATTGAAGAAGTGGCCATCCAGCTCCTGGTAGAGCGGCAGGCCGTCCTGCTGGAAGGCAATGAAGCCGCGATCAGTGGGAATGCCACGCAGCCGGGTGATGTTCTGCACCTCGCCGCCGGTGGCCTCGACATGGATGCCGGGAACCGAGCCGAGCAGGTCGGCGTAGCTTTTCGGTGCGAGTTTCTGCACGTCTTCGCGGCTGAGTGAATTGACCGCGAAGGACGCATCGAAGCGACGCTGGGTGCGTGCCGCACCGGTGACCACCACCGCATCCAACGTTGCAGCGTCGGCACTGTCCTTGTTCTGGACAGGGGCGTCCTGCGCAGACGCACTGCCGTGCAGGGTGATCAGGGCCAGGGAGATGCCCAGGACCAGAGGGCTGATGTTCATCGGAGGGCGGCCATGCAGGAAAGGGGGACCGCTGCACGGTAGGTCCGGGCGATGACGGAATTGTTTACTTCGGCGGAAATAAACAATTAAGTGGCGGCATCGGCACCCAGCTGATGGATAGGCAGCAGGGCCGCGCCCACCGATACCGCGGATCCTCCCAACCGTGACACATGCACCTGTGGCAGGCGCAGACTGTCCAGCGCACTGCTCCAGCGTGCCGGTTGCTGCAGGTGTTGCCCCAACACTTCCAGCACCTGCCTCGGCAGTGAGCCGGACAGGATCAGGGCGCCAGGATCGAGCCATGCCACACCGGTATTGGCCGCGACGCCCAGCTGGTTGCCTGCACGTTCTGCCCAGGCATTGATGATGCCGGCATGGGTTTCCAGGCAGGACTCAAGTTCGAACAGTGAAGGAATGCCGGCGCCGGCGTCGCGCAACGTGGCCAGCAGGTCGATGCCCGAGGGACGCGGTGCGTCCATGCGGAACAGGCGACCGATATCCCCGGCATTGCCGAACTCACCGCGCATCACATCACGTCGATGGATCACGCCACCGCCCACGCCGTGGCCGACATACAGCAACAGCGCCGACGCGCAGTCGCGGATCAGTCCGCTGTCGTAGTATTCCGCCAGGGCCGCCAGGGTTGCATCGTTCTCCACCCAGACCGGGAAGCCGAAGTAGTCTTCGAAGAACTGGTCGTTGTCGATATCGCGCCAGCCATGCAGCCAGTCCACCGCGTGCCGGCGTGCCGGACCGGTTTCGACCACGGGCCCGGGAACCGCCACGCCGAGGCCGAGGAAGCGCGCGCGCATGAGCCCGGTGCGGCTGGTGAGGCTGCGCAGGCGCTGGTCCACCGCGTGTACGAAGTCGTAGGGATCTGCGCTGTCGAATGCGGTTGCATCGCGGGCGATGACCTGGCCGGCAAAATCCACCAGCGCGATCTCCAGCCAACCGGGGTGCACCGTGGCACCGGCGGCATAGCCACCCCGCCCGGACAGTGCCAGTGGCACCGATGGACGCCCCCGTTGGCCATCGGACAGTTGTCCCTGTTCCTCGATCACCTCCAGCATCAACAGTTCACGCGCCAGGCGGGTCAATGCACCGTTGTGCATGCCCAGCTGGTGGGCAATGGTGATGCGGGGAACAGCGCCCATCGTGCGCAACAGCCAGATGATGCGCTTGTGGTCGGCATCCAGCGCGATCAGCGGTTTGCGGCGCAGCCGCGATGTAGGAGCCAGGTTCATGGGTGCAGGCCCTCGGTATGCGGAAGCGCGACCGGCCAGGCCAATGCGGCCAGCGACAGCAGACTGCCGACGGCAACCAGCGAGACCAGTACGGCAGAGGTGCCCGGATCACCGGCCTGTATGCCGGGCAGCAGCTGGCCCAGCAGCAATGAGGAGGCGGCAATGGACAGTTTCATGGTTCCAGTGAGCAGCGCAAAACAGCTAAGGTCATCCTCGCGCCCGCTGCGGGCGGCATGGCGACGGGCGATCAGCGCGGTGCGCCGCCACAGCACCAGGCCGACACTGGCTACCGCCGCCCCATGGACAGCGGCACACGCAATCGCGACAGGCAGGGAGGGCTTGGCCTGGTAAACGCAGACGGCAGCGATGACCAGCACCGACATCAGCGCGATCAGGCCTGTCTCGCTGCACAGCGGGGGGCGCAGGCGCAGATGGAGCCAAGGCGCGACCACCATGCCCGCGACCATGGCGAAGGTCAGCGCTGCGCCCTGGTCGGCAAAGGGAAACAGACGCCCGGCCAGGCCCACCAGCGCCGTCTCTACCGCTGCGGCCAGCAGAACCGGCAGCAGTGCCGGCAGCGGCAGGGCGCCGGCAACGGGCCTGCTGGTTGTGGCGGGCTGTGCGGGCGTGGCGACGCAGGCCAGGGGAAGCGCGGCGGCCGCGATCAGGATGCCGATGATCATGCAGATCAGCAGCGCGCTGCCACTGCCTGCAGATTCAGGTGCACCGACCACGCCGAACAGTGCTGCAGCGATGCACAGCTTGGAGATCGGTACCACTACCGCGCGAGCGGAAACGTAGCGCATGGCCTCGTTCTCGTCGCGGGGCAACAGCGAAGTCAATGCATTCTGGGCCACGTCGTAAACCGCGTAGCAGGTACGGAACAAGAGCGAGGCGGCCAGCAGCGGCAGGAAGGCGGGCTCGGTCGCGGTGCTGGGGCTGAACAGCAGGCAGGCGCTGGCGGCGGCGCCGAGCCCGCCGATCAACTGCAGGCGCAAGGCGAGGCGACGCTGGTCGTGCAGGCGGGTGAACACGGCGGCCAGCAGCAGGTCGAGCACGCTGCTGTAGGCCAGGGAGATCGCCAGCAGTTGGCCGGTGTGGGCAGCCGACAGCCCCAGCCGCGCGTGCAGGTAGTAGCCGAGTGCCAGGTCCACGAACGACCAGACCAGAGTGCGGGCGAAGTGGCCGGCGGCATAGAGCTGCCGCAGCGATGGCTGCGCGTTCAACGCTGTTTTTGGGGGAGGAGGCCGGAGATCCGGGATCGTTCTACTACCCCTGTGTGACAGCGGTCTGACATGGTGCGAGGTCGGCCATTCAGCGAGTGGCTTGCAGCACACGCCGTGGGCGAGCAGCATTGACCGTGCTGCGCCCCACAACGCCTCACGCAGAGCCTTCTTCGCCGAATGGAGCAACGTATGAAGCTGTTGTCCGCTGTGTTGTTGTCTGCGCTTTCATTCCCCGCCGTTCCGGCGCTGGCAGTGGAGGCGTCTCCTTCACCGCTGTTGGGGCGCTGGTCGCTGGATATCGCTACGTCTGCGTTGCCCGAGGCGCAGCGCCCGAAGCAGGTGGTGCTGGAGTTCAAGGACGCCGGTGCGGGGCGTTGGAGTTCACATGTGGACATCGTCCTGCACGACGGCAAGACCATGAAATCCGACGGCACGCTGGCGCTGGATGGTACGCCGGGCGCCCTGTCCGGCACCTATGGCGCGGACAAGGCCAACCTGAAACTGCCGGCGCCGAACACCCTGGTGATGCAGCTGGTGGACCACGGCACGCCGGCCTCCACCCGCATCTATACCGTGGCGGCTGACCGCTCGACGATGACCGAGACCAAGGCGTTCTACAGCCACGATGGTACGCCGATCCTGCAGACCAATCTGTTCAAGCGGATGCCTTAGCGTTGCCACCGGCACCACGCCCGCAGAACGGGCGTGGTGAATGCTGCAGCCTTACACCGCGGCCGGGTCGCGCTTGCCGGTGTCGATGCCGTACCTGTCGATGGCGTCCTGCATCCGCGCGCGCTCGATGCGGCCTTCGTCGGCCAGCGACTTCAGGGCGGCCAGCACGATGAAGTGGCGATCCACTTCGAAGAACGTGCGCAGCGACTCACGCGTGTCGGAGCGGCCGAAGCCATCGGTACCGAGCGCGGTGAAGCGGCGGTCGTTGATGAAGGGACGGATCTGGTCGCCGACGATCTTCATGTAGTCGGTGGCCACCACCACCGGGCCTTCATGGCCCTGCAGGCACTGCTGCACGTAGGGCACGCGGGGCTCCTCGGCCGGATGCAGCAGGTTCCAGCGCTCGGCGGCCAGGCCATCGCGGCGCAGTTCGGTCAGGCTGGTCGCGCTCCACACATCGCTGGCGATGCCGAAGTCCTGCTGCAGCAGTTCTGCCGCGGCTTCCACTTCGCGCAGGATCGAACCGCTGCCCATCAGCTGCACGCGTGGCTGCGAGTCGCTGTCGGCGTCCGCCGGGTGCAGCAGGTACAGGCCCTTCAGGATGCCGGCCTCGGCGCCCTCGGGCAGCGCCGGCTGCGGATAGTTCTCGTTGAGTACGGTGATGTAGTAGTAGATGTCTTCCTGCTCGACGTACATGCGGCGCAGGCCGTCGTGGATGATCACCGCCAGCTCGTAGTTGTAGGTCGGGTCGTAGGATACGCAGCTCGGGATGACCGACGACAGCACGTGGCTGTGGCCGTCGTCATGCTGCAGGCCTTCGCCCATCAGCGTGGTGCGGCCGGAGGTGGCACCCAGCAGGAATCCACGGGTGCGCGCATCGGCGGCGGCCCAGGCCAGGTCACCGACGCGCTGCAGGCCGAACATCGAGTAGAAGATGTAGAACGGGATCGTCGCCAGGCCGTGGTTGCTGTAGGCGGTGCCGGCGGCGATCCACGAGCAGATCGCGCCGGATTCGTTGATGCCTTCCTGCAGGATCTGGCCGTCCTTGGCTTCCTTGTAGTAGCTCAGCTGGCCGGCATCCTGCGGGGTATACAGCTGGCCCAGGTAGGAGTGGATGCCGATCTGGCGGAACAGGCCTTCCATGCCGAAGGTGCGCGATTCATCGGGCACGATCGGAATCACCAGCTTGCCCAGTTCCGGGTCCTTCAGCAGGCTGGTGAGAATGCGCACGAAGCCCATGGTGGTGGACTGTCCGCGATCGCCACTGCCCTGCAGCTGGGTGTTGAAGATCGACAGCGGCGGCAGCGGCAGCGGATCGACCTTGGCCAGGCGCGCGGGTAGTTGCCCGCCCTGGATGCGGCGGCGATCGGCGAAGTAGATGGCTTCGGCGCTGCCCGGTTCCGGGCGCAGATAGGGCATCTCCTCCAGCTGGTCGTCGCTGACCGGCAGGTTGAAACGGTTGCGGAAGGCGCGCACCGCGTCGGCGCTCATCTTCTTCAGCTGGTGGTTGATGTTCTGGCCTTCACCGGCTTCACCCATGCCGAAACCCTTGACCGTCTTGGCCAGGATCACGGTGGGCCGGCCGCTGGTGTTCACTGCCTGCTGGTAGGCGGCGTACACCTTCTGCGGATCATGGCCACCACGCGCCAGCGCCCAGATGTCGTCGTCGCTCATGTGCGCGACCAGCTCCAGCAGTTCGGGGTAACGACCGAAGAAGTGCTCGCGCACGTAGGCACCGTTCTGCGACTTGAAGGTCTAGTAGTCGCCGTCCACGCATTCCATCATGCGCTGGCGCAGCAGGCCGCTGTGGTCGCGGGCCAGCAGGTCGTCCCAGCCGCTGCCCCAGATCAGCTTGATCACGTTCCAGCCAGCGGCGCGGAAGGTGCCTTCCAGTTCCTGGATGACCTTGGCATTGCCACGCACCGGACCGTCCAGGCGCTGCAGGTTGCAGTTCACTACGAACACGATGTTGTCCAGCCGCTCGCGGCCGGCCAGCGAGATCGCCGCCAGCGATTCGGGCTGGTCCATCTCGCCGTCGCCGAGGAAGGCCCAGACTTTGCGGCCCTGGTGTTCTTTCAGGTCGCGGTATTCCAGGTAACGCATGTAGCGCGCCTGGTAGGCGGCGGTCAGCGGCCCCAGCCCCATCGACACGGTGGGGAACTGCCAGAACTCCGGCATCAGGCGAGGGTGCGGATACGAGGACAGGCCTTCGCGGCCCGCTTCGCGGCGGAAGTTGTCCATTCGCGCCGGATCGATGCGGCCTTCCACATAGGCGCGTCCGTAGATGCCTGGCGCTGAATGACCCTGGATGTAGATCATGTCGCCGTCGAAGGTGTCGGTGCGGCCTCGGAAGAAATGATCGAAGCCCACGTCGTACAGCACTGCCGCCGACTGGTAGGTGGCGATGTGGCCGCCGACGTTCGAATGCTTGCCGGCACGCAGCACCATCACCATCGCATTCCAGCGGATCATCGCGTTCAGGCGGCGCTCGATGGCCAGGTCACCCGGGTAGGCCGGCTGGCGCTCGGGCGGGATGGTGTTGACGTAGGCGGTCCAGGCACGGGTATGCAGGTCGCCATGCTGCTGGGCGTCCAGCTCGCTCAGCTGGTCGATCAGGTAGTGCGCGCGCGGCCGGCCACCGGTCTGCATCACCGCTTCCAGTGATTCACGCCACTCGCGGGTTTCCAGCGGATCGGTATCGAAGGGAATGAGCGCTTGGTTCATGATTGTCTCCAGAGGGCGCCGGTCGGACTTCTGCCTGGGCGACAACACCGGCAGGGCGCACAGCACTGGAGCGGGGTCGCAACGGCGGGGCCGTGACGCGAAGGGCGACCGTGGCGGTCGCCGAGAAGACAAGCGTAGGCCCGGCCACCCGGCTTCGATAGGCGGGCAGGGCTTGGGTCTCTGGCAAGCAAGGGTTGGCACGGCGCGCCGTATCATGGCCGGGCGCGCCGGGTGCGGCCGCTGATCAGGCCGGGGACAGGCCCGGGAAGAACATCGGGATGACCGCCACACCAACCCCCAGAAGGCACCAGGCCACGATCGGCAGCCAGCCTGAGAGCTGCTGGCAGCGTTCCGGCAAGCGGCGCCCTCCGATCCACAGCAGCAGGGTGAGCAGGCCCAGCGCGTAGGCGAGGGCGATGACCACCGGATGCACGTGGACGACACGGCTGGGCGGCCACATCTGCTGCTGGTAGGCGGTGGTGTGTGCGACCAGCAGCAGGAACAGCAGGCTGCTGAGGGTGTTGATGGCGGTGCGGGCGTTCATTGCGGGGCACTCCTTGTGCCGGCTGCCGGAAACTGCAGAGGCGGCATTCTAGCGGCTGCCTGCCGGCAGTTGAAACGCCACTGTCATCGATGGCCGTCACCCTGCGGGGCTTTCCAGCCTTGGGGTGGTTGGCCGGCCGTGAACAGCGTGAGGATCTGGGAGAAGAGCTATGCGCTGCGGCGGCGGCTGCTGCGCGGCTTCTTCCTGCGCCGGGGTTCTGCCAGCGAAGATGCCGAGGATCTGGCGCAGGAGGTTTACCTGCGGCTGCTGCGCAGCACCGGTGAGCATGCCGACGCGGTCGAGAACCCGGAAGCCTACCTGTTCACCGTGGCCGCCAATCTTGCACGGGAGCACGCGCGCGCGCGTTCGTCGCTGCCGCCGCTGGAGGACGTCGACCTCCTGGCCGAAGTGCTGAAGAGCGAAGAAGACATCGAAGGCGAATTCGAGCGCGCGCAGCGGTGGAGCGATATCCGCAGCACCATCGCACGGCTGCCGGCGACCACGCGGCGGGTGATGGAGCTGCATTATCGCGACGGGCTGGACTGCCCGGCAATCAGCCAGCAGCTGCAGGTCTCGGTGCACATGGTGCGCAAGCATATCGGCAAGGGGCTGGACGCCTGCAGGAAGGCGCTGGGCGCCAGGGAGCTCACATGAAACGGAATCCATCGGGTGCGGCCGACGACGCGATCGCCAGCGAGGCCATGGACTGGTTCCAGCGCAATCGCGAGGGCGTGCTGGGCGAAGCCGAGCGGGTTGCGTTGCTGGACTGGATGAAGCGCTCGCCGGAGCATGTGCGCGCCTATATGCACGCGCTCGCACTGCACCGGCAGGTTGGTGAGGCGCTGCAATCGGCATTGGCTGAAGAGGCCTCGGTGCCGCCACAGCAGGCCGCTGCCAAGGTCGTGCCGCTGTTCGGACACGCACAGGCCCCGCTGCGCAGTGCGCCGCACAGCCGTCGCACGCGTTGGTGGGTGGCGGCTGCCGCAGCCTGTATCGCCCTGCTCGGCGTGGGCCTGGTTCCGCAGCTGATGCCTACCGAGCAGCTTTACAGCGCCGGACATGGAGAAATTCGCGACCTGGTGCTGCCCGACCAGACCCAGGTGCGGCTCAACGCGGACAGCCGCCTGCGGGTGCGCATGGGCGGGTTCAGCCGCAGGGTGGAGCTGCTGCAGGGCGAGGCCACGTTCGACATCGCCCAGGACCGACGGCCGTTCGAGGTGCGGGTGAACGGATTGCAGATCCGCGATATCGGCACGGTGTTCGACGTATCGCGACGGCTGCAGGGCACCCGCATCGGTGTGGTTTCCGGCGAGGTGGAAGTGTGGAGCCACGGTGCGGATGCGCGGCGTCTTGCACAACTGGGCAAAGGCCAGGTGGTGCAGGTCGACGCGCGCAGCCATGCGGTCGAGTCGTTGGATGTGCCGTTGTCGATGCTGCTGGACTGGCAGCAACGCAAGGTCTCTTTCCTGGACGAGCGGCTGGATGAGGTGGCCGCCGCCTTCAACCGCCACAACCAGGTGCAGGTGCGGGTGCTGGATGAAGGTGCGGCGTCGGCGCGGTTGTCCGGCAGCCTGGACGCGCATCGCATCGGTGCGCTGCAGGCCTTCCTCGAGCGCGACCCGCGCTTCGTGGTGCGGCGAGAAGGTGACACCGTGCGGGTTGGCAGTCGCTGAGGTCGACATGGCCGTGGGTTGTCAGAAAAAATTCATCAAATCCGCGTTCTCCACTTCGGTGGATGCGGGCTCTTACTTGGGAGAAGCCGCTGCCGAGTCACGCAGCGGCACCTGCTGCTTTCTCTCTTCCAAGGACCCGTGATGCGCAACACGCTTTACCTGTCGATCATCCTCGCGCTGTCTCCCTGCAGCGTGCCGCTGGCGGCTGCGGCCACTGCCGATGGCCTCGAGGCCCGCGTTTCGGCGCCGATCGCGGCGCAGCCGCTGGCGCGCGCGCTGGAGCAGTTGTCGCGCAGTTCCGGCGTGCAGTTCCTGTATTCGGGCAGCGGTGACGTGCACATGGCCGGTGCGGTGCCGCGCGGTGCCACCGTCAAGCAGGCGCTGGACGCGCTGCTGGCAGGGACCGGCCTGGGCTACACCGTGGTGGATGGCAACGTCATCGCCATTGATCCTACGCCGGCACACAACGAACCGAAGCCGGCCGCGCCGAAGCCGCGCGAGGCCGAAGCGGTGGTGGCGCCGACCCTGGGCACGGTGAAGGTGATTGCTGCGCATGAGGTGATCGACCAGAAGAAGACCTCGCCGGTGATCAAGGATTCGGTGGTCTACGACGAGATGGACAGCTACGGCGACGAGACCCTGGCCGAGAGCCTGATGGCCGCGCCGGGCCTGAGTGCCGTGGAGGATGCCGGTGAGCCCCGTTACGTGACGGTGCGGGGCGTGCAGGCCAACCTCAACTACACCACCATCGATGGCATCGCGATTGCCAGCGTGGGGGGCAGTGGCTCGGGTGAGCGCATGAACAACCTGCAGCTGATTCCCAGCGACATCGGCACCCGCACCGACATCTACAAGAGCTTCAGTGCCGAGCAGGCACCGGATGCGATCGGCGGCGTGATCGACATCATCAGCCGCAGTGCCTTCGACCGGTCCGGCAAGTACGTGTTCGCCGATGTGGCCGGCATCTATTCCACGGCCGAGACCAATGTCGAGCGCAGTGCCGGTGGCAACCACGAGACCCTGGGGCATTTCGGCAAGAGCGCCAAGATGGTGTTCTCCAACCAGTTCGGTGCCGACCAGGAATTCGGCCTTGTTGCGGTAGCGCGCTATGAGCAGCGTTCGCGCAACAGCGTCAAGCGCTGGGTGGAGTCGAACTACTACTACAACGACGCCGGCAAGTACCTCACCGACGGTACCACGGGGCCGGACGAGGCCAAGGGCTGGAACGGGCTGCGTGCGCCGGGCAATTTCAGCACTGGCACCTATACCAACTTCATCACCAACTTCGGTGGCTCCGCCAAGCTTGAGTGGAAGCCGTCGGATGATCCGTTCTACGCATCGCTGCTGCTGTATTCGTACCGGTTCTACGAGAACTCGACGATGAACAAGACGGATCTGTACGGCAACGCCAAGTTTCCGGTCCGCAACCAGACCGAAGACAGCGGCACCACCCAGATCAACAGTATCTACATCAAGAACCGCCACGACCGCTGGGACCGCAGCAACCGGGGCGCCATCGCCAGCTTCAACTGGGATATCGGTGATCGCTCGCGGCTGACCCTGCGCGGTGGCCACACCGAAGAGACCTTCCACAACAACCAGGTCTACTGGGGTGTGCGCGCCTACCCAAGCAATCTGTTCGTCGACTACGAGAACGACAGCCACGGCTTCCCGAACGCAGTGGCGGTTTCCGACTCCAGCCTGCTGACCAGCTCGGCGTTCAAGCTGAACCCGGCGCAGGCCTATGTCTCGCCGCGCGACGCCAAGGAGAGCATCGACAACCTGCGTGCCGACTTCAGCTACAACGTCGGCGCCGATGCGCGTGGCTTCGGCCTGGCCGCCGGCGCCGAATACCGCCATCTGAAGATCTGGCAGGACATCGACTTCGACTACTTCAAGAGCAGTGCCACGCTCAACGATTACCTGTATCCGGGTTCGACGCTGCTGGGTAGCGTGCCGGGCTTCCCGCTGATCGACAACCGCAAGTGGAACGAGGAACTGCTGCCGAAACTGGGCAACAACAATGCGGCGTATCCAAATGCCAACTTCACCAGCGACTACAAGTACGTGGAGGACATCACCAATGCCTACGTGTCCGCACACTACGCCTGGGACCGACTGCTGCTGATCGGCGGCCTGCGCTACGACCACACCCGCTTCGATGCCTACAGCCCATTCAGCGATGATGGCGGCACTACGTATACCTCTGCCTTCCGCAATACGAGCGGTGGCTACAACAACCTGCTGCCTTCATTGAATGCGACGTTCAAGTTGAGCGAGGACCAGCGCCTGCGCTTCTCCGCCAGCCGAACGCTGGGCCGGCCGACACCCAGCAACATCGCCCAGGCCACCAGCACCAGCTGTGGTGATGACGAGGAGGGCAGGGGCTTCTGCACCATCAAGCAGGGCAACGCCAACCTGCAGCCGCGCCGTTCCACCAACATCGACCTGGCGTGGGACCTGTACTTCAACGGCAACAACGGCCTGGTCTCGGTGGCACTGTTCGACAAAGTGATCAAGGACGACATCTACACCCTGACCACCTTCGAGAATGTGGGTGATACCCGCTACCGGGTCACCCAGCCGATGAACACCGACGAGTCCAGGCTGCGCGGTGTCGAGTTCGCGGTCGCCAACCGCAACCTGCAGTGGGGCCGCCAGCGCTTCGACATGTACTTCAACGCAACGCGGCTGGAAGGCCAGACCAACTACCGCATCAGTGATGGCACCGAACGCCGCCTGGACCGCCTGCTGTACCAGCCGGACTGGTCGCTCAATGGGTCGGTGATCTGGCGCATGCCGTGGAAGAGCGCACAGCTGCGCCTGTCCGGTACCTACCGCAGCCGGATGCTGGTCGACTTCGGCGATACCCAGTGGCTGGATTCGTACTACGACCCGTACATGACCTTCAACATGGGCTTCAGCCACAAGGTCAGCAGGCACGTGACGCTGAAGTACGAGGCCAAGAACCTGTTCAACACGCAGCCGACCTACAGCACCGGCCCGAACGGGCGCTTCCGTACCGAGATCGACGACTACGGCCGCTTCTTCTATTTCCACATCATCTACAACTGAGGGCGCAGCCGTGGATACGATCAATCGCAGGCGATTCCTGGCCTTGGCCGGCCTGTCTGCTGCCGGCGCGTGGATGGGCACGGCGCACGCGCTGGCCGCACAGACCGATGCCGCCGCGCTGAACCCGCGCAACCTGCTGGCGTCGCCGCGGTTCGCCAGCACGCCGTTCACCCTGGGCGTGGCCTCGGGTGATCCTTCGGCCGATGGCATGGTGCTGTGGACACGGCTGGCGACCGAGCCGCTGGTGTTCGGCGGTGGCATGCCGACCCGGCCGATGGTGGTCGAATGGCAGCTGGCGGCGGACGAGGGCATGCGCAGGGTGGTACGCCAGGGTTCGGCGATGGCGCATCCCGAACTCGGCCACGCTGTGCACGTGGAGCTGGGTGGGTTGGCGCCCGCACGGCCTTACTGGTACCGCTTCACCGTAGGCGGCCACGCCAGTGCGGTCGGTTGCACCCGCACGCTGCCCGCAGCCACGGCCGCAGTGGATCGCGTGCGCTTTGCGGTGGCCGGTTGCCAGCACTACGAAGAAGGCCACTACACCGCGTGGTGGCGCATTGCCGAGGAATCGCTGGATTTCGTTTTCCACTACGGTGATTACATCTACGAAGGCGAAAGCCAGCCGGGCCTGCGGAAAATGAACGGCCGGCCGTTCACCAACCTGCGCAATCATGTCGGGCCGCAGACCTACACGCTGGACGACTACCGTCGCCGCTACGCCCAGTACAAGAGCGATGCCGACCTGCAGGCCGCGCATGCGTCGGCGCCGTGGTTCGTCACCTTCGATGACCATGAAGTGGACAACAACTGGGCCGGCGCTGAAGACCAGGACGATACGCCCAGCGAAGTGTTCCTGCTGCGCCGCGCACAGGCCTTCCAGGCTTACTACGAGAACATGCCGCTGCGCCGATCGGCGCTTCCCCGCAACGGCCACATGCAGATGTATCGGCGTGCCCGCTATGGCACGCTGATGGACCTGCACCTGCTCGACACCCGCCAGTACCGCAGCAAGCAGGTGAACATGGCGCTGCGTGAGGAAGTGGAATCACCGGCGCGCAGCATCGTCGGTGCGAAGCAGGAGCGCTGGCTGTTCGACGGACTGGCCGATGCCACGCCACGTTGGCACACCATCGCCCACCAAGTGGCACTGGGCAACTACATGCGCGAGAAGGATGGTGTGGTGCAGTCGTCCGACGACCAGTGGTCGGGCTATCTGGACAGCCGCCGGCGCCTGCTTGACCACATCCAGAAGGTTGGCTTCGGCAATGTAGTGACCGCCTGCGGCGACGCGCATCGGCACTACGCCAGCGACCTGGTGCAGGACCATCGTGATTCAGGCGTGGTCTCCAGCGAATTCCTCGCCACCTCGATCACCTCCGGTGCCGACGGCCAGGGCGTGGATGCATATGCCGAGAACCAGCTTGCGCACAGCCCTTACTTGAAGGCGACCACAGACAAGCGCGGCTATGTGCTGTGCGATGTCACCCGTGATGCGTGGATCGGCGACATGAAGTCGCTGGATACCGTGATGCAGCCGAACGGAACGGTGCAGAGCTGGAAGCGCTACGCGGTGGAACACGGCCGGCCGGGGTTGCAGGAGGCCTGATCAGCCAGCACCACTGTAGAGTCGAGCCATGCTCGACTGCTTTTTCCGGTAAATGATCGAAAAGCAGTCGAGCATGGCTCGACTCTACAACAGCGCGACGGTTCAATCGTGCTCGAACCGCAATGGTTCGCTGCCCATCGCGGGGTCGCTGGTGCCAGGGCGACCATCCTCGGCACGCCCGGCCAGACGCAGCATGCTCTCACCCGCGCCGACCTGCAGGTCGTACCAGCCCGCGGTAGGCGCTGCATCCCACGCCAATGCGGTCTCCGCATGCGCCGGCAGCACCAGCGTCTGTTCCGGCATGTGCCCGGCATAGGCGCCGGCATGCACGCGCAGCTGCTGTGCGGTATCGCTGAGATTGCGCAGGTGCAACCGCAGCTGGCCGTCGGCGCGCTCGACCGACGCCTGCACAACGGGTCCTTTGGCAGCGCCCAGGAAGTGACGGTGGAAGCCGTTCGGGCCAAGCAGCCACAGGTCGTAACGCCCCTGTGCATCCAGCGCCCAGCGTTCGCGCAGCGGCGTGCCCGGTACCAGCGTATAGCGGCGTGGCACCGCACCCAGCCGCAGTCGGTCGTACACATGCAGCACCGCCGCTGCACCTTCGCAGGACAACGTCAGATCCAGGCCCGATGCGTCGATCGCAGCAATCGATGCCTGCGGCCGGTAGGGCAGGGCGCGTGCCGGGCGTACGCCGCTTTCCTGTTTCGCCGGCTTCAGTCCCTCCGGCAACGCCGGCACGGTGCGCCCCAGCAGGGCGGCGGCGCGTGCGGCAACGGCGCTCACGTCGGGCAGGCCGCGTACGAACGGGCGGGTATCACGCTGGGCGAAGTCGAAGGCGTTGCTCAGGTCACCGCAGACCGCGCGGCGCCACGGCGAGATGTCCGCGGCGGCCACGCCGAAGCGGCGTTCGATCAGGCGTATGACCGAGGTGTGGTCGTACACCTGCGAATCGACCCAGCCACCGCGGCTCCAGGGCGAGATCACATACAGCGGCACGCGCGGCCCCAGCCCATACGGGCGACCGCGCAGGTCTGCGGCGTCGTACTTCTCATCCCCCGGTGCCGGATGACGGTGATACTCGCCTTCGGTACTGACCGAAGACACACCCGCCCAGCCACCGTTTTCCGGTGAAGGCGGTGCCGGTGGCGGCATGTGGTCGAAGAAGCCGTCGTTCTCGTCGAACATCAGCAGCAGGGCGGTGCGGCTCCAGACCTCCGGATCGGCGGTCAGTGCATCCAGCACGCGCGCGGTGTACGCCGCGCCCTGGGCTGGGCTGGAAGGGCCGGGATGCTCGCTGCCGGCCGCGTCGGCGATGATGAAGCTGACCTGCGGCAGGCGCCCGTCGACCACGTCCTGGCGCAGTTGTGCCAGCCCACGCGTGCTGACCCCACGAGCGCGCAGCTGCGGGTCATGCCCCGGCGCAGCACGGTAGGCCTGGCGGAAAGACTCGAAGCCGGCCAGTGGGTTGTCGGTGAAGTTGTCAGCCATGTCCTGGTAGATCTGCCAGGACACTCCGGCCTTCTGCAGGCGTTCGACATAGCTGGTCCATCGGTACGACGCCGGATACCCGCCATGTTCCGGGAAGTTGTCGTGCGAGTTGGCGATCACCGGGCCACCGGCGCGCGCGGCCGCATCGTTGTGGCCGGTCCACAGGAACACCCGGTTCGGGTTGGTCCCGGCCTGCATCGCGCAGTGGTAGGCGTCGCAGATGGTGAAGGCATCGGCCAGCGCGAACTGGAAGGGCAGGTCGCTGCGCTGGAAATAGCCCATCGAATGGTTCTGCTTGGCCTTCGGCCATTGCCCCATGCGCCCGTGGTCCCAGGCGCGCTGCGCATCAGGCCAGGTATGCGGCGTGCCTTCCACGCGCATGTAGCCGAAGTGCGCGGCGGTATCCAGCGGGAACGGTGCGATCGCGCGCGTGCCGCTCGCGTCGGGTTGCAGCCAAAGGCTGCGGGTGCGGCCGCCGGCCTGCAGCGCGGGCGCCGGAGCGACGAAGCGGTCGCCGAAGCCACGTACCCCCGGCAGCGTGCCGAAGTAGTGGTCGAACGAGCGGTTCTCCTGCATGAACACCACGATGTGCTGCAGGTCTTCCAGGCTGCGCGTCTGCGCGGCGGGTGCGATCGCTGCAGCCCGGGCGATGCTGGGCAGCAGCGGGGAAAGGCCGGCGGCAGCGCCGGCCTGCAACAACCGGCGTCGGCCGATATCGGTCACGGGTTCACTCACAGGTCCACACGGAAGGAGATGCCGACGGTACGCTGTGCGCCGATGAAGGCGTTGTCGCGGCCGTCCACCCCTGCAAGATACCGCTTGTCGGTGAGATTGTTCACCACCAGGTTGGCGCCCATGCCCTTCAGGCGCGGCGACAGGCCCTGCAGGTCGAAGCCGATATTGGCGTTGAACACGGTGGCCGAGGGCAGCTTGTTGACGTTGGCGGCATCGAGGTAGCGCGTGCCGAGGTAGCGACCGGACAGGCCGAAGTTCCAGTTTTCGCCCTGCCAGTCGGCCGACAGCACCAGGGTCTGTTCGGGCTGGCCGATCACCTTGGCACCGTCGACGATGCCCAGCTGGGTATCACGTGCGGCATCGCCACTGCCCAGGTACTTGGAGCGGTTGTAGGTATAGGCGGCGTTGAGGCGCCAGCCATTGTCCCAGCCGTAGCCGAACGCCGCCTCCAGGCCGTTGCTTTCCACGCCACCGAAGTTCTCGTAGACACCGTCGGTCTCGCCCAGGTAGTCGATGCCGCTGACGAAACCGGCCGGCAGATAGACGATGCGGTTGTCGAACTTGATGTTGTACAGGGTGATCGACGCGGTCAGCGGCCAGCGGCTGATGCGCATGCCGACTTCGATGTTGTCGGCGGTCTCCGGCTCGACGTTGCGGAAGCGCTGCGGGTCGGTCTCGCCGAGCACGCCGGAGGGAATGGCGGCGAAGTTCTGCGAGAAGCCAGCGAACAGCTCCATGCCTTCCACACCGGGCGCCCAGGTGAAGCCGGTGGACAGCAGCGGATCGGACTTGGAATCGGATTTGACGTGCTCGCTGGCACCGATCACGCGGCGGCGCGACTGGTCGACGAAGAACTGCTTCACGCCCAGGCGTGCGCTGAACGGGCCGAAGCGGGCGACGTCCTCGACGTAGTACATCTGCTCGTCAACCTTGTACTTGTCTTCGAACTGCACCCAGTACGGCTGATGGTCGAAGGCGATGTCCTGGCCTACGTTGAGCAGGCGATGCCAGTCGCGGCGCGCCGAGCGGTCCAGCTTTTCCACCCACAGGCCGCCGCGGATCGTGTTGTCGACGGCACCGAAGGTCTGCCGCCATTCGACGTCGGCGGTCACGCCCATGCGGTCGTTGTCGTAGTGGGTGTGGCGGTAGGACTGCGCGCCCAGCACGTTGCCCGCGTAGCAGTTCGGATCGTACTCGGCAGTGAAGCCCAGCCGTGGGGTGCAGCTGGCCAGGCGCTGCGCGGCGCTGCCATCGGGATTGACGAAGAAAATCTGGCCGCGGTTACTGCCACCGTACACGGTCTTTCCACCGATGTACTCCGACTCCGGGCGACCGGCACCATCATCGCTGACCTGCGCCAGGTAGGGGGGCAGCCAGTCGCCACGACCTTCCATGCGGTGCCCGTAAGCCGCCACCGAGGCCTTGAAGCCGTTGCCGCCGTCGAAAGCCGCGCGCAGGTAGCCGAAGGTGTTCTCGCGCAGCGCACGCGAGCCGGAACGGTAGTTCTGGTCCAGGTACGGAATGCCGGTGAGGGTGCCGACCAGGTTGTCGCGGTCCGGATTGGTGGCGAAGCCCTTCGGCGAGACGCTGGTGTACTCCGGCTCGTCGGCATCGTTGTAGGACAGGTAGCCGGTCAGCGTCCAGCGATCCAGCTCGGTGATGAACTTGCCGGCGATGTGGTCATTGCTGGTCTTGCCGCTGCCATCGATCCAGTCGTGCACACGTGCGGAAGAAGCGCTGACCCAGGCGCGGGTATGGCCGCCGAGCAGGCCGGTGTCGTAGCGCACGTAATACTTGCGCGCTTCGTTGTCACCGGCACCGACCACGAAACGCAGGCGGCTGTCCTGCAGCGGATCGCTGGTGAGGAAGTTCAGGGTGCCGCCGAGGGCTTCGTTCGAGCGCGAGGAGATATCGGCGGTGCCCTGGCTGACTTCCACTGTTTCCAGGTCCAGGGTATCGATGTAGCGGTTGGCCAGCGAACCGCCACCGTAGCCCGAGCCGCCATTGGGCAGGCCGTCGATGGTGGTCCCGATCTGCTGGGTGTCACGGTTGGTGACGAAGCCGCGCATGCTGATCTGCGTGCCCCACACCGACGAACCGGTGGCATCGGCCTCGCTGACCACCACGCCGGGCACTTCGTTGAGCGCGTCGTTGACGCTGCTCATCACCGTCTGCCGGTTCAGTGTTTCCGCGCGCACCGAAGTCTTCGCGTAGCTGGTGGCCTGACCAATCACCTGTACCTGGTCGAGGGTACGCGCATCGCTGCTGCGCGCTTCGCCCGTATCGCCCTGCGGTGCTTCTGCGAGGGCGTCCAGGGCGGGGGCGATCAGCAGGGCCAGCAGCGAGACACGGGGAAAACGCGCAATCGTTCGCATCGAAACCGGACCTTCAGAGGGAGGAAACCCCGGAGTGTCGGCAGCGCCAATGACATCGGGATGACGTGGCAGCGCAGGAACGATGGCACTGTGGGGGCGGTCACGGCCTTCGGGTATGCTCGGTGCTTCAATGGACCTGAGGTGGTGACGATGCAGAAGCGATCGAAGATCTGGCTGGGAGGTGCAGCCCTGGTGCTGCTGGCAGGGTGCAACCGGACGCCCTCGGATGGAGAGGTGGCACCGCCTGCGCCAGCCACGGCGGACGAGGCCGCAGCACCGGCCGCCGCCCCAGCGGGTTCAACGGCCGCCGCCGACGGCACCGCACTCACCGACCGCGATGGCAAGCCGGTGCCGCTGGTGCCTTTCGACACCAGCAGCGTGCCGCTGAGCGACACCGCGCTGGGCGGACTGCCGTTCTTCAGCCTGCCGCAGGGCTACGCGCCGCAGAACGCCCCGCACCCGCGCGCCTGGGCGCGCTTCCCGTTCCGGATGGGCGAGGGTGTGCATTGGGTGGAAGGTCCGAGCTGGTCGGCACGCATCGTGACCGACAGTGAGGTGGCCCCCGACAAGGCGTTCTCTGCGCTGGAAGTGCAGCGCAACTTCGACGGTGTGATCACCGCGGCTGGCGGCCGCAAGGTCTTTGAAGGCACGCTGCTGCGCGACATCTACTACGGCCCGCAACTGGAAGGCGAGATCGGTGGTGGCTTCATCGATGCGGTGAACGGTGAACAGGACGCACCCACCACCGTCTACGTGCTGCGCCAGGTCAACCGCACCGTGTGGGTGCAGCTGGCAGTGGACAGCAACGGCGCCGGTCTGGTGGTCGTGGATGACGTGCCGTTCAAGGCCACCGCGCAGTGGTCGGACCGTTTCCCGCACCTGTCCCTGCCGGCCGGCTATCGCGAGCGCAACACGCCCGAGCAGCGTGATTTCGATGCCTTCCCGTTCTGGACCGGAGATCACTTCGAACCGGTCGAGGGCCGCACCTTCGCTGCCGATTTCGACAAGGGCGAGCGCGAATACTCGATGCATGAAGTACGCCGCAACCTTGAGGCGATGATGGCCCAGGTCAACGGCACCAAGGTGTTCGAGGGGCGCATCCCGCACGAGGCGGCCGAGGGCGTGTCGAAGCAGGTGCAGTCGTCCTACGGCAACGCGGCCAGCTACAGCTGGGACAACTACGACACCGTGGTCTATCGCGTCGATCTGGCTGACGGCCGCCAGGTGTGGGTGCATGCTCGCCTCGAATACCTCAGCGCAGGCTGGGTCGTGGTCGAGCGCAAGGGTTTCACCCAGACCGCGGCGCTGCTGCCGGCCGATGCGTTGAAGAAGAAGCTGGACCGCGACGGCCGCGTGGCGATCCAGGTCAACTTCGCCACCGACAAGGCGCAGATCCTGCCGACGTCCGAACCGCAACTGGCGCAGGTGCTGGACCTGCTGCGTGCCGACCCGTCGCTGAAACTGTCGATCGAAGGCCACACCGACAACAGCGGCGCGGCCGCGCACAACCGCAGCTTGTCCGAGGATCGTGCGCGGTCGGTGGTGGCGGCGTTGACCGCCAAGGGGGTCAACGCCGACCGCCTGCAGGCGGCCGGCTTCGGCGCCGACAGGCCGGTGGCCGACAATGGCAGCGAGGAAGGCAAGGCGCGCAATCGCCGGGTCGAGCTGGTCAAGCGCTGAACCATGCCCTCCTCAGTACCGCGCGTCCTTGGGTTTCGGGTCGCGCGGCCAGTCCTTGGCCTTGTTGGCGAAGTCCGGCCGCGGTTGGTTGATGAAGTAGCTGGCGATGTCCACCGCATCCTGGTCGGGCATCACCTGCTGCCCCAGTGGCGGCTCGCGGGTCACCGCCGGCGGCATGTTGTGCTTGACGAAACCGGCCGCCTTGTACAGGCGCGCCATGCCGGCGCCGATGTTGAAGCTGTGGTCGCCCCACAGCGGCGGGAAGGCGATATCACCGCTGGCGTCGCGCCGGCCTTCGCCGTTGTCGCCATGGCAGGCGGCACACTGCACGGCGTACAGCGCCTGGCCACGGATCGGGTCCGGGGTCAGCGTGCTGTCGATGGGGCCCTCGCTGGGGGCGGCCACCTTTGCACCGTCTGGCACTGGACTGCTCAGCCACGCCATGTAATCGAGCATGGCGCGCATCTGCGGTGAGTCCTTCGGTAGCGGCTTGCCGTTCATCGAGCGCTGCAGGCAGCCATTGATGCGCTCGGTCAGCCCGATCACCTTGCCCGGGCGCGGCATGTAACGCGGATAGGCGCCGCCGCCGGTGTTGAAATAGTGGTTGCCGAACGGTCGCTTGCCCTCGGCCATGTGGCACGAATTGCAGTTCAGATCGTTGCCGACGTTGTCCGGCAGCAGCCGTGCGGTCTCGTTGAGGAGGCGGCGGCCAAGCATCACCGATTCGGCATTGCCGAGCCCGGCGATCTCTTCGGCGCTGGGTGCGTGGTAGCGGCCGACCACCTTGCCCTGCGCATCGAGGATATCGATCGTGCTGGCTACGGCAGCATCCAGGTCCGGGTACAGATGGCGATAGGCGAGGGTGCCGGCGCCGGCCAGCAGCACGAGGGTGACCACGCTGCCGACCAGCAGGCGGGAGCGTTTGCGCGAACGTTTCATCGTGCGGCCTCCTGCGGAACGTAGTGCACCGGTTTGTCACGCACCACCCGGCGCATGCGCGCCACGTCGACCTCGCTCACCGCGCTGGCCTGGTTGCCCCAGCTGCTGCGGATGAAGGTCAGGATCTGTGCCAGTTGTGCATTCGGCAACTGCTCGAAACCGGGCATGGTGAACGCCATGCGGTCGTGCGGGGTATGCGGCGTGCGGCCACCGATCAGGGTCACCTGCACAAGCGAACTGGGATCATCGGCGAATACGATCGAGTTGCCGGCCAGTGCTGGGTAGACCCGTGGCATGCCGCGGCCGTCGGCGCGATGGCAGGCCTGGCAGTGCTCTGCATAGGCCAGCGAGCCGGCCACGCCATAGTCGCCACTGCGCAGTGCGGCGGTGGTGGTGTCGGTACCCGGTGACCACTGTGCGCTGCGGCCCTCACGTGCCGGCAGCTGTTTCAGGTAGCGCGCCATCGCCAGCAGGTCGGCGTCGGACAGGTACTGCGTGCTGTGCTCGACCACATCGGCCATGCCGCCGAAGGCCGCCGAGCGATCGGTGCGGCCGGTGCGCAGGAAGTCGACGATCTCGCCCTCGCTCCAGCTGGCCAGGCCGGTCGACTCATTGCGCAGGTTCTTCGCGTACCAGCCCTCCAGCACCGAGCCGGACAGGAACTGGCGGCTGCCATCGTCGGCCATCGCCTTTTCCTGGAACGCCAACCCGCGTGGTGTGTGGCAGGCGCCGCAGTGGGCCAGGCCCTCCACCAGTTCGGCGCCACGCTGCTGGCCGGCATCCAGCGACGGATCCGGGTTGAACGTGCGCGGGCGTGCGAACAGCAGCTGCCACCAGGCCAGGGGCCAGCGCATGTTGGCCGGCCAGGGAATCGTGCTGTCGGCGTTGTCCTGCTTCACCGGCTGCACCGAGCCCATGAAATAGGCGTACAGCGCCTTGATCTCGGCATCGCTGGCGATCACGTACGAGGCATACGGCATTGCCGGATACAACGGTTGCCCATCGTGACGGATGCCGCGACGGACCGCGCGCTCGAAGTCGGCGTAGTCGTAGGCGCCAATGCCGGTGTCCGGATCGGGCGTGATGTTGGTCGAGTAGATCGTGCCCATCGGCGTCTGCATGCCCAGGCCACCGGCGAAGGGCTTGCCGCCCGGCGCGGTGTGGCAGGCCGCGCAGTCGGCGGCGCGCGACAGGTACTGCCCCTGCGCGATCAGCGCCGGATCGTGGATGTCGACCTGCGCCGTCTGTCGCGGTGCGAACCAGTAGGGCGTGGTGCGGGCGATGCCGTAGGCGGCGGCCACGGTGGCGGCCAGGGCAATGGCGAGCTTGAACGAGGTGCGCATGGCGGCACTGTGGGCAATCGCGCGCGCGCGTTCATTGATCCGGATCAATGACTGAACAGATACAGCTTGTACACCAAGCTGAATCGTTCCTGCGTTGTCATCGAGCCGTCATCCGAGCGCGATAGATGGCCGGTCGAGTGGGACGTTAACGTCGCTACCTGTCTGATTCACCCCTATGATGTGATATGAAGCGCCTGCTGCTGTTGTTGCTGGCGTGCGCCGGCCTGTGGCTGGCTGCATGCTCCTCCTCGATCAATGCCGCATCCACCTCGCTCGCCGATCGGCTGATCGCGCCGGGTGGCGTGTCGACCCTGCTCGATCGCCCGCGCATTGCCGCGGCCATCGCCGAACTGCCCAACCGCCATGGCTTCGCGCCGGGCCGCGATGGCGTGCCGATCTTCTGGCGTGTGTTCGATCCCGGCGACTACGGCGCGCGTTACCACTACCTGCCGCAGCGCCACGAGAACGGCCTGCCGCTGGATACCGGCCTGAGCCTGGCAGTACCGCAGCCGTTCCGCGCGCAGGCCCCGCGCGGCACCGTGGTGCTGCTGCACGGTTGGATGATGAACGGCGATTCGATGCTGCCGTGGTCGTTGCAGCTGGCCGAATCCGGCTACCGCGTGATCACGCTGGACCTGCGCAACCATGGGCAGTCCGGTGCAGGTCCGTCCGGATACGGCACCTATGAATCCGACGATGTGGTGGATGTAATCGGCGAGCTGCGCGCGCGTGGTGAAGTAACCGGCCCGCTGTACCTGTTCGGCGTGTCCTATGGCGCCGCCACAGCGGTATTCACCGCCGACAAGCTCGGTGACCAGGTGGAAGGCGTGGTGGCGATGGAATCGTTCGCCAATGCCGGTGTGGCGATCCGCACGATGATTCCGCACCTGATGGGACTGCAGCCGGAAGGCCTGAAGGCGCAGGCGGTGGCGTCGTACGCGCGCTGGCGCTACGGCGGCCAGGACATCAACCAGGTGATCGCCGCCGCCAGCCGCCGCATCGACGTCGATCTGGACCGCGTGGATGTAGCGCGCGCGCTGGCCGATACCCGCGCCTGCGTACTGCTGCTGCACGGGCAGGGCGACCAGCACATCCCGGTCAGCCAGGGCCGCGAACTGGCGCAGGCCAATCCGCGCGCGCACTACATCGAGATGCGCGGCGAGGACCACATCACCCTGCCGCTGCGACTGGACCTGCTGGCGGGCGTGGTCGATGACTGGATGGCGCGCGACGAGCACCATACGCAGAGTGCCTGCCCGGCGCCCCAGCTGCCGGCCCAGGCCGAGTGGCTGACACGCAGCTGAGAAAAGGGGACGGAGGGGATTAAGTCGTTTCCCGCACAGCTGGGCCAGAAACGACTTAATCCCCTCCGTCCCCTTTTTTCTGTCAGGCCACCCGTCTTGCCAGCGAGCGCGCAGACGCCGCGACGCCCAGCAGCAGCGCGGCCACGCAGAGGAAGGCGAAGCCGAGGCTGGTAGCGTGTGCGAGTGCGCCGATCGCTGCCGGTCCGGCGAGGATGCCGGCGTAGCCCAGCGTGGTGACCGCGGTGATGGCGATGCTCTCCGGCATCACCCGCTGTTGGCCCGCCATCGAGAACAGCGCCGGCACGATGTTGGCGCAGCCCAGCCCGACCAGTACGTAGCCGGCCAGCGCCACCGGGAACGATGGCACCAGCGTCGCCAGGGTGAAACCCGCAGCAGCGGTGATGCCGCCGAAGACCAGGGTGCGGGTCCGGCCGAGGCGCTCGACGATGCCGTCGCCGAACAGGCGCATCGCGGTCATCGCCAGGGTGAACAGTGCGAAGCCGGCACCGGCCTGGTCACGTGGCACCTGCCGCACTTCGGCGAGGAACACCGCGCTCCAGTCCAGCATCGAGCCCTCGGCGAGGAACACCACGAAGGCCAGCACGCCGATGAACAGCACCACGCCATGCGGCAGTGCCAGCAGGGGGCCTTCATGCAGGATCCGTTGCGGGCGCCAGTGCGGTGCCGACAGCACTGCCACCAGCAGCAGTGCGGCCACCGAAACCAACGCGGCCAGCCACAGCGGCGTACCCAGGATCAGCATGCCGGTCATGCAGCCGGCACCGACGAAGCCGCCGATGCTGTAGAAGGCATGGAATCCGGACATCATCGCGCGCCCGGCGTCGCGCTCGACCGCGACCGCCTGCATGTTCATCGCACAATCCAGTGCACCGACGCCGGCGCCGAACACGAACAGGGCCGCGCCCAGCGCTACCGGAGAGGGCGCCAGCACCAGCAAGGGCAGGGCGCACAGCATCATCACGCAGGTGATCACCATCACCCGGCGGCATCCCAGCCGCCCGGTCAGCGCACCTGCCAGTGGCATCGCCAGCAGTGAGCCGAGCCCGAGGCACAGCAGCACTGCGCCGAGGCTGGCGTCGGACAGCCCGGCCTTGGCCTTGGCGTAGGGCACCATCGGTGCCCAGGCGGCGGTGGCGAATCCGGGAATGAAGAAGGCAGCGCGGGTGGCGTGCTGCTGGGCACGTGGGGATGAAGGCGTCATGCGCGATACGAAGCTCCAAGGATCATCCATGAAAACGTTTTCAAGCGGGATCGGCAAGTGCCATGCATGACATCCAGCGACGCATACGATTGCAGTGACCCGAATGCGTCACCGCTGATTAACGCCAAAGACGGACAGTGGCGACACGGTCGGCATTCCGCCGGCCGCTGCCGGAGATCCGTACATGAGCACGACACCGACCATCCTCCTCGTCCATGGTTTCTGGGGCGGGGCCGCACACTGGGCCAAAGTGATCCTGGAGCTGCATCGCAACGGCCATGACCGCGTGCAGGCGGTGGAACTGCCACTCACCTCGCTGGCCGACGATGCCGGCCGCACCCATAAAATGATCCGGCAGATCGACGGGCCGGTGCTGCTGGTCGGCCACTCCTACGGTGGTGCGGTGATCAGCCAGGCCGGCAACGAGGCCAACGTGAAGGGCCTGGTCTATATCGCAGCGTTCGCCCCGGATGCCGGCGAGAGCCCCGGTGGCATCACCCAGCAGCATCTGCCGGAGGCGGCGCCGAACCTGGCGCCGGACAGCGATGGCTACCTGTGGCTGCGTGCGGACAAGTTCCATGAGAGCTTCTGCCAGGATCTGAGCGAAGACGAGGGCCGGGTGATGGCGGTGACCCAGAAGGCACCGCTGGCCAGCACCTTCGGTGATGCGGTGAGCGACCCGGCGTGGAAGCACAAGCCGAGCTGGTACCAGCTGTCCCGCCACGACCGCATGATCGCGCCGGAAAACCAGAGGGCCATGGCCACGCGCATGCAGCCCAAGCGACTGCTGGAGCTGGATGCCAGCCATGCCTCGCTGGCCTCGCAGCCGAAGGAGGTGACCGCGCTGATCCTGGAGGCCTGCGCCGCCATCGGCGGCTGAGCCTGCGGCAGCGCGCCGCACCACAGCACATCGCACGACAGCCGGGGCGCAGGGGAGTACACTCCTGCGCCTGCGGCCATCCGGCCGCGTCCCCGTCTTCCCTCCAGCCGCCGCCAGAGGATCCCACCCGATCGTGGAGGTCCCGCCGTGCTGTCTGTGCCTGATGCCCGTATTCCGTCCCCATTGCCGCGTCGCCGTGCGTTGCCGCAGGCGCTTGCCCAGGGCCTGCTGATCACCGCACTGGCCAGCAGCGGCATCGCAGCCGCGCAGTCCGCCGCCGAGCCGGACAAGGCCGCCGAGGCCCCGGCATCGCAGACCCTGCAGACCGTGCAGGTCACCGCCAATCTGCTCGGTACCATCACCGAGGGCAGTGGCGCGTACACGCCGGGCACCATCGCCACCGCCACCCGCCTGGTGCTGACCCCGCGGCAGACCCCGCAGACCATCAGCGTCATTACCCGCGCTCAGATGGACGACTTTGGCCTGAACGGCATTGATGACGTGATGCGGGTGACCCCGGGCATCAGCATCGTCACCTACGACAGCGAGCGCACCGAGTACTACGCACGTGGATTTGCCGTGCAGAACTTCCAGTACGACGGCATTCCGATGTCGCGTGACTCGGCCTATTCGGCGGGCAACACGCTCAGCGATACCGCGATCTATGACCGCATCGAAGTGCTCAAGGGCGCGACCGGCCTGCTGACCGGCATGGGCGATCCGGGCGCGACCATCAACCTGGTGCGCAAGAAGCCGGGCAAGGAGTTCGCCGGCAATGCCACGCTGGGTGTCGGCCGCTGGGATGACTATCGTGCCGAGATCGATGTTGGCGGCCCGTTGACCGCCGATGGACGCGTGCGCGGTCGTGCGGTGGGCGCCTGGCAGGACAAGCATTCCAATCTCGACTTCTACCAGCGCACCAGCAAGGTGGGCTACGCGGTGCTGGAAGCCGATCTGGGCGAGCGCACCCTGCTGACCGTGGGTGGCGATGCGATGGACAGCGACCCGAAGGGCTCGACCTGGGGTGGCATCCCACTGCTGGACAGTGCCGGCAACTTCAATGACATGCCGCGTTCGTTCAACAACGGCACCCGCTGGAGTGGCTGGCGCCAGTATGTGCGCACCGGTTTTGCCACGCTCGAGCATACGTTCGCCAACGATTGGGTGGCCAAGCTGCAACTCAACCACCAGGTCAACGGCTATGACGCCGCACTGGCCGGCGCTGCCGCCGGCAATCCCGATCCGTTGACCGGCGAGGGCGTCAGCCTGTGGCTCGGCAAGTACGTTGGCAAGACCGTCAGCAATGCTGCCGACTTCTATGTGAGCGGTCATTTCGGCCTGCTCGGGCGGGAGCATGAGCTGGTGGTCGGTGGCAGCGCCTCGCGCAAGCGCTGGACCAATACCGGCTACGGCCCGCAGGCGGGGTTCCCGGATACCGTGCCGGACTACAGAACCTGGAATGGCGACATTCCCGAGCCGGAGTGGCAGCGCAGCTACAGCAACAACGAAGTGACGCGTGAGAACGGCCTGTACGTGGTCGGCCGTTTCGACGTGGCCGATCCACTGAAGGTGATCGTGGGCAGTCGCCTGGCCAGCTACCGCTCGCCGGACACGCGCGAGACCGGCGTGTTCGTGCCGTATGCCGGTGTGGTCTACGACCTCGGTGAGCACTATTCGGTGTACGCCAGCTACAGCACCATCTTCAAACCGCACAGCGAACGCGACGAGCAGGGCAAGGCACTGGATCCGCTGGAAGGTCGCAGCTACGAGATGGGCCTGAAGGCCGAGTTCCTCGATGGGCGCTTCAACGCCAGTGCGGCGCTGTTCCAGCTCGACCAGGACAACTTCGCCCAGCCCACCGGCGGCAAGACGCCGGACGGGCAGGATGCCTATCGCGCCCTGATGGGCGTGCGTACCAAGGGTTACGAGCTGGAAATGTCGGGCCAGCTGGCCGAGGGCTGGCAGGTGCAGGGTGGGTTCTCGCACAAGATCGCCCGCCAGGCCGGTGCCAAGGTGACCACACTGGAGCCGGAAAACCAGTTCAGCCTGCACACCAGCTACCGCCTGCGTGGCGACTGGAAGGGGCTGACGCTGGGCGGTGGCGCGCGCTGGCAGGATTCCACTTTCGGCGAGATCACCAACCCGGCCACGCAGGCCAAGGTGGTGCATCGCACCCAGCCCTATTGGCTGCTGGATGCGATGGCGCGCTATGAATTCAACGATCGCCTCTCGGCCACGCTCAACGTCAACAACCTGCTGGACAAGCGTTACTACACGATCTTCAGCTGGTACAGCACCTACACCTGGGGTGAGCCGCGCAATGTGCGGTTGAGCTTGAATTACAGGTTCTGACCCGGCTCTACACATGCGCCCGCGATGCTTTTCGGCATCGCGGGCGTTGTCATTACAGCGGCAGGTCGAACACCAGCACTTCGGCGTCGTTGCCGTTCTCCAGGGTCAGCTGCGCTTCGTCGCTGACCTGCAGTGCATCACCGGCTTCCAGAGTGATGCCATTGACCTGCAGCTGGCCTCGGGCCACCTGCACATAGGCGCCACGACCGTTGCCGAGGGCGTGGTGCAGCTTCTGGCCGCCATCGAGGATGGTGGCGAAGATGCGGGCATCCTGGTGGATGCGCAGCGAACCGTCGGCACCGTCCGGCGAAGCGATCAGGCGCAGCTGGCCGCGCTTGGTTTCCGGGGCGAAGTGGGTCTCCTCGTAGGACGGCGTGATGTTCTCGGTGTCCGGGAAGATCCAGATCTGCAGGAAGTGCACGGTCTCGTCGGCGGAGTGATTGAACTCGCTGTGGCTGACACCGCTGCCGGCGCTCATGCGCTGCACGTCGCCGTAACGCAGCACCGAGCCGGTGCCCATCGAGTCCTTGTGCTCCAGCGCGCCGCCCAGCACATAGGAAACGATCTCCATGTTGCTGTGGCTGTGGGTGCCGAAGCCCTGGCCGCCGATCACCTTGTCTTCGTTGATCACCCGCAGCGGGCCGAAGCTGACGTAGCGGGGGTCGTAGTAGTTGGCGAAGGAGAAGGTATGGCGCGAGGACAGCCAGCCATGCTCGGCCAGGCCACGGGTAGCGCTCTTGCGGATCTGCAGCATTATGGAATCTCCTTGTTCGATGGTTTCGATGGGGCGGGGTGGGCTTGTAGCCGGCGTGTTTCCCCGTTGGAGAGGAGTATCCGCTTGCGCCCGGGGTTTGAAAAACGGATAGTTTTGACAGCCATCATCGAAAAATTCGAATGCTCAAACTCAGTCTCGATGCCCTGCAGATCCTGGACGCCATCGACCGCCGCGGCTCCTTTGCCGGCGCCGGCAAGGCCCTGCACAAGGTGCCCTCGACCATCTCCTACACCGTGGCCAAGCTGGAGGAGGATCTGGGCGTTCAGCTGTTCGACCGGGTCGGCCCGCGTGCCGAGCCGACCGAGGCTGGCCGCGCGCTGCTGGACGAAGGCCGGCACCTGCTGCGCGCCGCCCGCGAGCTGGAACTGCGGGTGCGCCGGGTGGCGTCGGGCTGGGAGACCGAACTGACGCTGGCGGTGGATTCGGTGTTCCCGACCTGGCTGCTCGGCCCGGACATCGCCGCGTTTCGTGAGGCCGAGGCACCGACCCGGCTGCGATTGATCGGCGAGGCCCTGTCCGGTACCTGGGAGGCCTTGCTGGACCGCCGTGCCGACCTGCTGGTTGGTGCGCCGGGCGAGGGTCCCAGCGGCGGCGGTTACGTGGTCGAGCCGCTGGGTACGGTGGAGTTCGTGTTCGCGGTCGCCCCCGGTCATCCGTTGGCTGCAGTGCCGGGCGTGCTCGGACGCGAGCAGCTGGTCGAGCACTGCGCGATCGCGGTCTCCGATTCGGCGCGGCGGCTGCTGCCGCGCACGGTCGGTCTGTTGATGGGGCAGGAGATGCTGACGGTGCCGGACATGGCCAGCAAGCTGAAGCTGCAGTGCGAAGGCGTGGGCTTCGGTTTCCTGCCCGAGCCCTGCGCGCGTGCGGCGGTGGCGCGTGGCCAGCTGGTGATCCGCGAGGTGGAGGAGCACAAGCCGGAAGAGACCTTCTGGCTGGCTTGGCGCACCGGCGAGGATGGCGCCGCACTGCGCTGGTGGCGAGAGCGCCTGCGCAGGCCGGAGCTGCTGTCACAGTGGTGGCAGTCAATGGCCAGGGGGTAGGGGTACGGCAGGGCTGCGCCCTGCACCCGCTACGAGCTGGAGCAACAGCAACAGCAACAGCAGAAGCTGGTTTCCTGTGGGGAGGCGGGGTGGGTCCGGTTGCGGGGGCCGCTGCAAGTCCCCCTCCGGGGCCCGGCCCAGCCGCTGGCGGCTGTGCGTTCGGGCGCTTGCGAAGCAATGCTTCGCAAGCAAAGCGCCCTCACC
>NZ_JAXAXM020000001.1:374533-453449 GCF_047500745.2 Stenotrophomonas sp. FR024 | reverse complement strand
GATGCATCGGGCGTCTTTGGCCGCCTGACGGCGGCCGGACCATCCACCCATCGGTGTCAACCTATGGCAGGACGAGTCACCTTCGCGTCGTCTGTGGCGCGCTTGAGCTTTGGTAGTGGTCGAGCTTGCTCGACCGCCTTTTGTAGAGTCGTGCAGATGCAGTCGAGCATCGCTCGACTCTACAAAGAGCAGATACAGCGGGGTTGGAGCGCGTCAGTCCTCGACGCGCAGCACTGCGCCGGGCTTCAGCACGCTGCTGCCACTCAGGCCGTTCAGCGACAGCAGGGCCTTTACCGGCATGCCGTAGCGGCGGGCGATGGTCCAGGCCGACTCGCCATCACGCACGGTGTGGCGGCGGCTGCGCGGGCGGTCGGCGATCGCGGCCACGGTCTTGGCCATCTGCGGCGTCGGTGTGGTCGTGGCAACCGGTGCGGTGCTGGCCACCAGCGTGGTCGCGGCTTCCGTCACCGTCGCATTGGCGGCCGAGACCGGGGCCAGGACCCGAGTGGTTCCGGAGGCGCGGTTGCCGGCGGCCAGGGCCGGGTTGAGGCGGGCGATCCTGGCGGGGTCCAGGGCGCGCTGTGCGGCCCACTGCTGGACGCTGGTGCCGGCCGGCAGGGTGTGGTCCTTCAACACCGGCACGGTGCGGTCCAGCGAGGCCATCACGCGAGGCTGGTCCTCCACGTCTTCCAGCACGCAGGCCAGGGCATGCAGCTTCTCGACATAGGCATGGGTAACCGGCGACAGCCCCGGCAGGGCTGCCGGCTTGGCATTCTGCGCGTTCATGCCGGCCTTGCGCATGGACTGCAGCACCCGGTACTCGCCGGCGTTGTAGGCCATGGTGGCCAGTCGCCAGTCGCCGCCGAACATGCCGTGCAGGGTTTTCAGGTAGCGCACCGCGGCCTGGGTGGAATCAACCGCCGACAGGCGGCCGTCGTAGCCGTTGGCCATGGGTACGCGGTGGTTGCGCGCCGTGGTGGCGATGAACTGCCACAGGCCGGTCGGGCCGCTGCCGTTGCGGGCATTGGGCCGATAGCCGCTTTCCACGAATGGGATCAGCGCGAATTCGGTGGGCAGGTTCGCCTTGCGCAGCTCTTCGACCACATAGCCGAACAGCACCAGCGCATCGTCATCCTGGTTGGCCAGGCGCGAGGGGGCGTGGGCGAACTGCTTCTGCCAGCGCGGGCTGGTAGCCTCGGCATCGCAGCTGGGCTCGGCCAGGCCGTCGCGGAAGCTGGTGAAGATCTCCTGGCCATTGCGCACCGAGGGCGCAGGCAGCGCGGACGGATCCAGCGGCAGCGCCGCAGCGGCGGTCAGGTTCTGGCTGATGCCGGCGCCCAGCGACTGTGCGCCCGCGGTTCCGGCCAGCCCCAGGGCAAGGCCCAGGGCCAGCGGCAGACTTCGGCGCATCATGCGCGGAAGCCGTCTTTCCAATGCCGGAGACCGGCCATCACGTCGACGTCGTCCACGACGTCACGGCCCAGGTGTGCCGACACCGACGCACGGATCGGTGCAGCGTGCACACGCAGGAAGGGATTGCAGTCGAATTCGTTGGCCAGGGTTACCGGCAGGGTGGAACGGTCATCGCGGCGCATGGCCAAAGCCTCCTCTTGGCGCTGCCACAAGGCAGCGTTGGCGGGGTCGACATGCCGCGCGAAGACGGCATTTGACACGGTGTACTCATGAGCGCAACAAAGCAGCAGTTGCGCGGGCAGGGCACCCAGCTTGCGCATCGACGCCAGCAGCTGGGACGGCGTACCTTCGAACAGGCGTCCACAGCCCAGGCTGAACAACGAATCTCCGCTGAAAAGATGTTCAGCAGTGTGAAACGCGATGTGGCTGCGGGTATGCCCGGGCACGGATAGTACGTGGAACGTCCGGCCCAGTGCCTGAACGCGTTCACCTTCGCCGACCCGCTCGGTGGCCGTGGGAATGCGTTCCTCGACCGGCGCGATGACCCGTACGCCGGGGAAACGCGCCTGCAATGCCGGCACGCCACCGATGTGGTCGTCGTGGTGATGGGTGAGCAGGATCGTGTCCACGCGCATGCCCTGATCGGCCAGTGCGAGCACTGGCGCGGCATCGCCGGGGTCGACGACCACGGCAGCGCCCTCGTTGTCGATCAGCGTCCAGATGTAGTTATCCGCAAATGCGGGCAGGGCAGTCAGTCGCATAGAATTGGACCATGCCCGCGCTGCAGAGCACCCGTCAAGCGAGCCAGACCCCGTGGTTCGACAGCGAACCGGCGGAGGCCTTGCGTGTGCTGGAGCGGCAATTGCTGCTGCCGCAGCTGTCGGTGCTGCCGGCGCAGCCCTGGCTGTGGATCGCACCAAGTGCGGCCTGGCTGGACGATGCACAGTTGGGCGGACGCGGTCTGCGCCTGTTCCGGCAGGGGCAGGGCTATGCCGGCGACACCCGTTGTGCGCTGCCGCTGCCGCTGGCCAATGAAAGCGTCAATGCGATCGTGCTGCAGCATGTCACCACCGGCGATGCCGACCTGCTGCTCGACGAGTGCGAGCGCGTATTGATGCCGGGCGGCCATTTGTGGCTGAGCAGCCTCAATCCGTTCAGTCCGTATCGCACGCGCTGGCGCCAGCATGGGCTGGTGGTGCGCACGCCGCAGCGGATCCGCCTGCTGCTCGGCCGTCATGGGCTGGAATGCAACGATATGCGTTACCTGGGCCCGCTCTGGCGCGGTGCGGGCAGCCGTCGTCCCGGAGGTTGGGCACCGCTGCGCGCGGCCTGCCTGTTCCATGCGGAAAAACGCACGCTGGCCCTGCCTGGGCCGAAACCGCTGCCGGTGCGCTGGCACGGCACCGTAGCTACCTGATTCTGGAGTTGTATTGAAAACCATCGAAATCCACACCGACGGTTCCTGCCTTGGCAATCCCGGCCCCGGCGGCTGGGCTGCGCTGCTGCGCTACAAGGGCCACGAGCGCGAACTGAGCGGTGGCGAGGCGCACACCACCAACAACCGGATGGAGCTGATGGCGGCCATTTCCGGGCTGGAGTCGCTGACCGAGCCGTGCAACATCGTGCTCTATACCGATTCGCAGTATGTGCGGCAGGGTCTGACCCAGTGGATGCCGGGCTGGATCCGCAAGAACTGGAAGACCGCTGGCGGCGATCCGGTAAAGAACCGCGAGCTGTGGGAGCGCCTGCAGGCGGCCACGCTGCGGCATCAGATCGATTGGCGCTGGGTGAAGGGTCACTCCGGCGACCCGGACAATGAGCGGGTGGATACGCTGGCCCGCAACGCGGCGATCCAGATCCGCGACGCCAGCCCGGTAAACTGAGCCCATGCGTCAGATCATCCTCGATACCGAAACCACCGGCCTGGAGTGGAAGAAGGGCAACCGCATCGTCGAAATCGGCTGCGTGGAGCTGTTCAAGCGCCGCCCGACCGGCAACAACTATCACCAGTACATCAAGCCGGACTGCGAGTTCGAACAGGGCGCGCAGGAAGTCACCGGCCTGACCCTGGAGTTCCTCGATGACAAGCCGGACTTCGCGCAGATCGCCGACGAGTTCCTGGCCTTCATCGATGGCGCCGAGCTGATCATCCACAACGCGGCGTTCGACCTCGGCTTCCTCGACAACGAGCTGTCGCTGCTGGGGCCACAGTACGGGAAGATCACCGACCGCTGCACCGTGATCGATACCCTGGTGATGGCGCGCGAGCGCTTCCCGGGCCAGCGCAATTCGCTGGATGCGCTGTGCAAGCGGCTGGGCGTGGACAACTCGCACCGTGCGCTGCATGGCGGCCTGCTCGATGCGCAGATCCTGGGCGACGTCTATATCGCGCTGACCTCGGGCCAGGAAGAAATCGGCTTCGGTCTGGGCGATGACGATGGCGGCGCTGCCGGTGCGGCGCTGCAGGCCTTCGATACCAGCAAGCTGCTGCCGCGCCCGCGCGTGGTGGCCACGCCGTCGGAGCTGGAAGCGCATGCGGCGCGACTGGAGCGGCTGCGCAAGAAGGCTGGCCACGCGCTGTGGGATGGCCCGAAGGTGGAAGAGCCCGCCAGCGCGTAATGCCTGGAGTGGAGTAGTGCCGGCCGCTGGCCGGCAGCGTCGCATCCACGCATGGCGTGGATCTACCGGTTAGTGGCAGCGCACCAGGATCACGCTGATGTTGTCGCGGCCGCCGCCATCGAGCGCGGCGGCGACCAGCGTGTCCACGCATTCCTGTGCGCTGGCATCCTCGAAGGCGAGGGTGCGCGCGATGCTGCGGTCGTCCACTTCTTCGGTCAGGCCGTCACTGCACAGCAGCAGCTGCATGCCCGGACGCAGTTCGCCGCTGGTGGTGGCCACGTTCAGATGCGCCGGATCGGTCACGCCCAGCGCCTGGGTGACCACGTTGCGGTGCGGATGCGCACGCGCCTGTTCGGCGGTCAGGTTGCCCTGCGCGACCAGCTCCTGCACCACGCTGTGGTCCTGGCTGAGCTGGGCCAGCTGTCCGTCGCGCCACAGGTAGGCACGGCTGTCGCCGACCCACGCCACTTCATAGCGGTTGCCCTGTACCCGTGCGGCGACCACGGTAGTGCCCATCGGCAACGTGTCGTTGCGCCGGCGCGAGGCGCGGATGATCTCTTCGTCGGCGGTGCGGATGGCCTGCGCCAGCGGTGCGCCGCGGCGGATCTCGCGCACGATGGTCTCGCGCGCCAGCGCGCTGGCCACTTCACCGCAGGCGTGCCCGCCCATGCCGTCGGCCACCAGCCACAGGGCCAGCTCACTGTCACCGTAGTAGGTGTCCTCGTTGAGCTCGCGGCGCATGCCGGGGTGGGTGAGGTGTCCGAATTCGATCATGGGCGCTGGGGCGGGGTGTTGCTGGGGAGACAGGCATCATCGGGTGGCTGCGCGCATCCGGCAAGGCGTGCGCTCAGGAAATTTTCACTTCGTTGGCCGGAATGACTTGTCGTTGGCCTCACTTCCTCGTATGATGCGCGTCCCCGGTCCGCCGGGGACCACCCGGAGAGGTGGCAGAGTGGTTGAATGTACCTGACTCGAAATCAGGCAGGCGTTTATAGCGCCTCGGGGGTTCGAATCCCCCCCTCTCCGCCAGATTAAAGAAAAAGGGCTGCCGAAAGGCAGCCCTTTTTCTTTAATCTGGCGCGGGACGCGCCGCGCTCTGCGCGTCGCCCCACACGTTGCTGCGCAACCTGTGGGCCCCTTCCTTTGCCGGCCTCTCCCCGCCCCTGTCGGGGCAGGTGCATCAGTAGATCCACGCCATGCGTGGATGCTGTTCCTGCTGGCAGGCTCATCCACGCATGGCGTGGATCTGCCCATTCCATCGCGAGCTGCGGGTTAAACTGCCTGCCTCACCTGTTGGAGCTTTTTCCCATGACCGCTGAAATCCTCGTCCCCGTTTCTTTCGGCGAGCTGCTGGACAAGATCTCGATCCTGCAGATCAAGTCCGAGCGCATCAGTGACGAGGGCAAGCTGGCCAATGTGCGCAAAGAACTGTCGGCGCTGGAGCAGACCTGGATGGCACACCCGGCGGCGGTGAAGGACATCGCCAAGCTGCGTGCCGAGCTGAAGGCGGTCAACGAGCAGCTGTGGGACATCGAGGACGACATCCGCCTGAAAGAGAAGGCGCAGGCGTTCGACCAGGGTTTCATCGACCTGGCGCGCAGCGTCTACCTGCGCAATGACGAACGCGCGCGCATCAAGAAGGCGATCAACCTGGCGCTGGGTTCGGCGTACGTGGAAGAGAAGTCCTACCAGGATTACGCGCAGCGCGCGTAATCCGGGGCAGCCTGCTGCTCACCCCAGGTGGTCGGCGACGTAGCGTTCGAACGCAGCGATACCGTCTTCCACGGTGATCAGTTCCATCACATCGTCGAACTCGATCTTGGTGCCCCACTTCAGATCCGAGGCCTGCTTGGCCAGGTACTTGCGCGCGGCATCGTCGTAGCGGTCCACGCAGTAGCGGCGGTCGGAATAGGGACCGCTGCGGTTCGGGTTGCTGGCCGCGTGCAGGCCCAGTACCTTGGCGCCCATCGCGTTGGCGATGTGCATCGGGCCCGAGTCCGGGGTCATCACCAGATTGGCGCGGGCCAGCAGCGCCGGCAGCTGCTTCAAGGTGTCCTTGCCGACCAGGTCAAGCGCCGGTGTGTGCAGCTGCGCCTGGATGGCATCGGCCATGCTGCGCTCCAGTTCGCTGCGGCCTCCGCACAGCACCACCTGCCAACCGCGCTGTGCGGCGTGGTTGGCCACGGCGGCGTAGCGGTCTGCATACCAGTTGCGGCGCACGTGGCTGGAACAGGGCGAGATCATCAACACCGGGCGGCCATCGTCCTGCCATTGCGCGGCAGCCCACTCATACGCGGACTGTGGCACCGCCAGGTTCCAGCTGACCTCGGTCTGGCGCAGGCCAAGGGGTTCACAGAAACTGCCGATGGCATCCAGCACATGGATGCCGGGGCGGTCGGGGATGCGTTCGTTGATGAAGAGACCATGCAGGTCCTTCGAGCGGCTGCGGTCATAGCCGATGCGACGCTCTGCGGGAATGAAGGCCGACAGCAGGTTGGCGCGGAACGCCACCTGCATCTGCAACAGCGCTTCGAAGCGCCCCGGCGGCAGCTGCCTGCGCAGTTCCTTGACCCCGGCCATGCCGCTCTTCTTGTCGTAGGCATGGAAGGTGACACCGGGCAGGCCGTCGAGCAGCTTGTGGCCGGCCTTGTCGATGATCCAGTGGATCGGCGTATCCGGGCGCGCAGCCTGCAGGGTGCGCACCAGGGGCACCACGTGGGTGACATCGCCAAGTGCGGACAGGCGCAGGAGGCACAAGGAGGAGGACGCTGATGCCATGTGTTGTTAGACTCAATGAAATGGTCGCATTCGACGCCAATGAAGCGCTGACGCCATGCCGCGAGGGTCGCGGCATCGGGGCCATTCTGTTCGACCGCGAGCGGCTGCGGCAAGCCGAGATCGGCCTGTTCTCGCCCCAGCACTGGGGCAGCAGGGCTCGGCCGGTGGGCGAGGGCGGTCGTGGCAGCGCCTGGTTCGTCGATGCGCCGTTCGGCGCCAGCGTGCTGCGCCACTACCTGCGCGGTGGCCTGGCGGCGAAGATCAGCCATGATCAGTACCTCTGGCGCGGCGCGGACCGGACGCGCAGCTTCGCCGAATTCCGGCTGATGCGCGCGCTGCGCGAGAAAAAGCTGCCGGTGCCCCGGCCACTGGCGGCGTTCTACATGCGCGAGGGCCTGCGCTACCGGGCTGCGATCCTGATGGAGCGGATCGAGGGTGTCCGTTCGCTGGCCGACCGCGCGCTGGTCGCGGGGCGGGGCGCACCGTGGGAGGAGACCGGGCGGCTGATTGCCCGCTTCCATCGTGCCGGCCTGGACCATGCCGACCTCAATGCGCACAACATCCTGTTCGACGGCAATGGCCACGGCTGGTTGATCGACTTCGACCGCGGGGTGATCCGCATCCCGGCGACCGCCTGGCGCGAACGCAATCTCAAGCGCCTGCTGCGCTCGCTGATCAAGCTGCGCGGCGAGCGCAGCATGGAAGACGTGCAGAAGGATTACGCGCGGCTGCGCCGCGCCTACGACATGGCCTGGAACCGGGGCACCTGATGGACTGGTCGTTGCGTTTCCTCGGCGTCGGCAATGCGTCGGCGGTCGAGCTGGGGTCGCCGATGTCGGTGATCGAACGGGACGGTCGGCCGTGGCTGACCATCGACTGTGGCGGCGAAGGCCTGACCGCGTTCAAGGCGCACTACGGCCACATGCCGCAGGCGTTGTTCGTCACCCATGTGCACCTGGACCACGTAGCGGGCTTCGAGCGCCTGTTCGTCGATACCTTCTTCAACGTGCACCGGCGCGGCAAGGTGCGCCTGTACGTGCCCGCCACGGTGGTGCCGCTGCTGCACAAGCGCATCGGTGATTATCCGAATGTGCTGGCCGAGGGCGGTGCCAACTTCTGGGATGCGTTCCAGCTGGTCGTGGTGGGCGAGGCGTTCTGGCACGAGGGCGTGCGCCTGGAAGTGTTCCCGGTGCGCCACCACTGGCCGGAGACGGCCTATGGCCTGCGTCTGCAGGGCGCGCTGACCTGGAGCGGCGATACCCGGCCGATTCCGGAGATGCTGGCCCGCTTCGCCAACGACAATGAACTGATCGCGCACGACTGCGGCCTGCACGGCAACCCGTCGCACACCGGCGTGGACGACCTGGAGCGCGAGTACAGCGCCGAACTGCAGGCGCGGATGATGCTCTACCACTATGCGAGCGCGGCCGACGGCCAGGCGCTGGCCGCGCGGGGGCACCGTGTGGCGCAGCCGGGGCAGTGCGTGCCGCTGGCCAACCCCACTGCAGCGCACGTGCTGGTGCAGGATCCGCCGTGAGCGGTGCTGGCCAGCCCGCCGACACGGCGCTGGCTGCCGAGCTGGAGGCGCTGGAACGCGCGCTGCATGCGCCGCAGGTGCGGGCCGATCGCGAGCAACTGGCGGCACTTCTGGACGAGGATTTCAGCGAGATCGGCAGTTCCGGGCGATGCTACGGCCGTGATGCGGCGTTGCAGGAGATCCCGCTGGAGCGCGCTCAGGTGCTGATCGAATCGGAACAGTACGCGGTGTGGCTGTTGGCCGAGGATCTGGCCCAGGTGCGCTACCGCAGCCGCTATCACGTTGATGGCCAGGCCCAGGGCTGGGTGTTGCGCAGTTCGCTGTGGCGACGGCATGCGCAGGAATGGAGGGTGGTGTTTCACCAGGGCACGCCTGAGGCGCGGTAGCGCCGGGCCATGCCCGGCGAAAAGCGCCAACCAAGATTGGCAGCTACCAGAAGTGGGGCCACGCCCGAAAAGGCGATGGCCCCGCCGGCTGACCTCGGCGCCCGCGTCGATCGATACCGTTGCTGCCTTCCGGCCCTGGCGGGATTTTCGACCTAGCGTCGCGAGGGGCCGACGGGGCCACCATAGAGACGTTGGCCGCCCAGTGGGCGGCCGGTTCACGGATCAGGGGAAGCAGCGCGCGATGCGCCGGAGACCACAGCCGGACTGCACATCGGCTGGCCGATGGCAGACGGCAACTATAGCGCAGGCAGGTACATCGACGCCAGCTTCGTGCACTGAATCGGCTGTAACCCGCGTCTGCCGGCAACGCCCCGCGCCGACCGGCGTTGCTAGAATGCCGGCCAGGAGGAACGACCTCCCCCGCATCGGGAATCAATGACCAGGACGGCCTGGCCCTACCAAGAGGAGGGCTGTCATGGCCTGGATCTATCTGTTGTTCGCCGGCCTGCTGGAAATCGTCTGGGCCGTGTCCATGAAGCAGTCCGAAGGCTTCACCAAGCTCACCCCTACCGTGGTCACCATCATCGGCATGATCGCCAGCTTCTGGCTGCTGGCGGTGGCCATGCGCAGCCTGCCGCTGGGCACCGCCTACACGATCTGGACCGGCATCGGCGCGGTCGGTGCGTTCGTGGTCGGCATCGTCTTCCTCGGTGAGCAGGTCAGCCCGATGCGGATCGGTGCGGCGGTGCTGATCGTTTCCGGCCTGGTGCTGATGAAACTCTCGAGCAGCTGAATGCATTTAGTTGGGCGGAGAAAGGAATCTCCGCCTGCTGCAGGTATATGCATTTTCGGCAAAACCATTTTGTCCTCCCGTTTTATTTGACGTGCGTCATGAAAATAACGAGCGTGATTCACATGCCGCTGGCGCCATCGGCCGCACAGTGCCGCCATTCGTCATGCGAAATCGGGGAGTTTTCGCCTTGACGGACACGTTGACCTGCCTTTTCCAGGTGCGGTCGCGTGAAGATGTGAAGATTTTCAGAAGTTAATGACGCCAGGCCTTGTTCCCGTGTCGGGAGCCGGGGTGGGCCGCATTGTCTTCAAAAAACCTGCCTGCAGTGCCATCCGGTCTTTTCATGGAGATTTACCGATGAACCGCATTTACCGTCTGGTTTTCAATCGCGCCCTCGGCGTAATGCAGGTTGCTTCGGAGGTCACCCAGAATCCCGGCGGAAGCGCGGTCTGCGCAGGGCGGGTGCCGCGATTGCGGGCGCACCAGTTGGTGGTGGCATTGGCTGCCACGCTGGCCAGTGGTTCGGCCTTCGCAGCGTGCACTGGCACCACGACCGTCAACTGCGACAGCTCCACCAACATCAACAACTACGTCAACCCGACCAGCGGCCTGACGTTGAACATCGCCAATGGCGCGGTGTTCAGCGTGCCTCTGCTGTTGGGCGGCAATGCGGTGACGTTGAGCGGCAGCAACACCACGGTCAACAACGCCGGCACGATCGATCCGTTCCTGACCGGTGGTCTCAGCCTGGCCGCGGCCGGCCTGGTGGTCGGCAACAACACCGCCGGTGGCAGCGCGATCACGGTCAACAACCAGACTGGCGGCCAGATCAAGGGCATCTTCAACATCGGCACTTTGCTGGGTTTCGGCGGCCAGGCGGTCACCGCGCAGAATGCCGCAGGTGGGACCACCACGCTGGTCAATGATGGTTCGATTGGAATGTCGCTGCTGGGGATAGGGCAGCTTGCGGATGCGACGTCGGTGGTGACCTATGGCGGAGCACAGGCCAACGTGACCAACCGTGGCAGCATCACCGGTCGTGTCGGCCTGGGTGCTTCGACAGGCAATACGTTCACCAATGCGGGCACGATCACGGGCAGTGTGCATCTGGGTGATTCCACCGGCGGCAATACCTTCACTGCCGTGGCAGGGTCCACCGTGGTTACCGGTGGCGGTAGCGCACCTGCAGGCCTGCTCGCCGGCGTAACCGGGGTCAAGGTCGCAGCGGCGGGCACGGTTGATGCAGGCATCGGCACCGGTGCCGCCAACAACACCCTGGTGCTGCAGGACAACGCCAGTAACAACGGGCCTGCGTCGAGCATCGGCTGGACCAACTACATCGGCTTCCAGAAGCTCACCGTCAACAGTGGCACCTGGAACCTGCAGGGGCCGTGGTCGGGCACGGGCGCGATCACCCTCGGTGGTGGCGTGGTGAACTTCAACAACAACGCCGCATTCGGTTCCGGCCTGTTTACCGTCACTGGCGGCTCGATCGCGGCCAGTGGTGCAGGCCTGTCGCTGGGCAACAATTTCACCCTCAATGGCGGGTTGAACCTGGGCGGTGCCCAAGGCTTCGGTTTGAGTGGCGTGCTATCCGGTACCGGTGGGCTGACGGTCAACAACACCGGCATTGTCACCCTGGGCGGTGCGAACCTGTTCAGCGGTGGCGTCAACCTCAATGCTGGCGGCCTGGTGCTCGGCAATGCCGGTGCGCTCGGCAGCGGCAGTCTGACCGTCGGTGGCAACGCTTCGCTGGATACCTCGGCCAACTTCAATCTGGGCAACAACCTCGTCATCAACGGTGGCGGCACGCTCAACCTGCTGGGCAGCAACGCGCTGGGCCTGAATGGTTCGATCTCCGGCGCTGGCAACCTGATCAAGGCGGGTCCGGGTACCCTCACCTTGAATGGTGCCAACCTGCTTACGGGCTCCTTCGCGGTCACCGGTGGTGCGCTGGCATTGGGCGCCGGTGGCAGCCTGTCGCCGACAAGTGCGATCTCGCTGAGCGCAGGTACCAACCTCGATCTCTCGGTTGCGGCCAGCCAGACCATCGGCTCACTCGCCGGATCCGGTGCGCTCAACCTTGGCGCGCGCAGCCTCACGTTGGGTGGCCTGAACACCAGCACGAGCTTCTCCGGCGTCATCGGCGGTGTCGGCGGCGCGCTGGTCAAGGTCGGTACGGGTACCCAGACCCTGTCGGGCGCCAATACCTTCACAGGTGGCGTCACGCTCAACGGCGGTGGCCTGCTGCTGGGCAATGCAGGCGCGCTGGGTACTGGAACACTTAGTGTTGGCGGCAACGTGTCTCTCGATGGCACCGGGGCGCTCGCTCTCGCCAACGCGGTCAATCTGGGCGCGGGCAGCATTCTCAATCTGTCCGGCAACCAGGCATTGACCTTCAATGGCGTGATCGGTGGCTCCGGCAGCCTGGTCAAGAACGGCGCGGCCACCCTGACCCTCAACAACGCCAACACGTTTGGTGGAGGGCTGTCGCTCACGGCTGGAGGACTGGTGCTCGGCAACGGCGGTGCGCTGGGAACTGGCGCATTGAATGTCGGTGGCGCGGTGACGCTTGATGCCAGCTCGGCACTGACCGTGGGCAACGGCATCAACCTGGGGGGGGGTGGTTCGCTCAACGTGCTGGGCTCCAACGCGCTGACGCTGGGCGGCGTGATCGGTGGTACCGGCAGCCTGGTCAAGAACGGCGCCTCCACGCTCACGCTGGGTGGGGCCAACGCATTCACCGGCGGTCTGAACGTAAACGCAGGAAAGGTGGCACTGGCCAGTGGCGGCAGTCTGGCGGCCACCGGGGCGGTGAGCCTGGCGGGGGCCGGCGCCGAACTGGACATCTCGCTCGGCGGCAACCAGACCATCGGTGCGCTGTCCGGTGCGGCAGGCAGCATCCTCTCGCTGGGCGGCAGCACGCTCACCTTCGGTGATGCCACCAACCAGGCATTCGGCGGCGTGATCGGCGGTACCGGTGGCCTGGTCAAGCAGGGAACGGGCACGCAGACGCTCAGCGGCGCCAATACCTTCAGTGGTGGCCTGAACCTGGCGGCCGGTGGCCTGTTGCTGGGCAACGGCAGTGCACTCGGTACCGGCGCGTTGACGGTCAGCGGCAATGGCTCGCTCGACGCAACCGCAGCACTGAATCTGGGCAATGCCATCAACCTTGGCGCGGTGCTGACGCTGCCGGGTAGCCAGAGCCTCACCCTGGGCGGCAACATCACCGGCACCGGCAGCCTGACCAAGAACGGTGCCTCGCTGCTGACCTTGAACGGCACCAATGCCTTCAGCGGCGGCCTGAACCTCAATGCCGGCAGCCTGCTGCTGGGCAACAGCGGTGCACTCGGGACGGGCGCATTGAGCGTGGGTGGCAATGCATCGCTCGATGGCAGCACGGCGTTGAACCTGGTCAACAATGTCACTCTGGGCAGTGGGGCCGTGTTGTCGCTGCCGGGTTCGCAGGCGATCACGCTTGGCGGGGTGGTTTCCGGAGCCGGTGGCCTGGTCAAGAACGGCGCCAGCACGCTCACGCTCAACGGCGCCAACAACTTCGCCGGTGGGCTGACGCTCAACGGCGGTGGCCTGATGCTGGGCAACGCTGGCGCGCTGGGAACCGGGCTGCTTGCCGTGGGCGCGAACGCGACCCTGGGCAGTACGGTGGCATTGAACCTGGGCAATGCCATCGATCTCAATGCCGGTGCGCAGCTGAGCCTGACCAGCAATGAGAATGTTGCTCTGGGCGGACTGATCACTGGCACCGGTGGCCTGATCAAGACCGGCACTGGCGTGCTGTCGTTGAACAACAGCAACACCTTCAGTGGTGGTCTGGCGCTGAACGCGGGCGGTCTGTCGGTCGGCGCCAACGGTGCGTTGGGTACCGGTGCACTGAACATCGGCGGCAATGTTTCTCTGGATGCGAGTGCCCCGGTTTCGCTGGTCAATGCAGTGAACCTGGGCGCCAATACGCTGACCCTGCCGGGCAGCAGCAATCTCACTCTGAGCGGTGTGGTGAGTGGTACCGGTGGCCTGATCAAGGACGGCGCCTCGACGTTGACGCTGTCCGGTACCAATACTTTCCTGGGAGGAGCCACGGTCAACGCCGGCACCCTCGCGCTGGGTGCCGGTGGCAGTCTTGCGGCGGGCGGGGCAGTGAATCTTGCCGGTGCCGGCGCGACGCTGGACATCTCCGCAGCGGGTGCCGGGCAGACCATTGGCGCGTTGAACGGCGTGGCAGGCGGCAATGTGGCATTGGGCACGCAGACCCTTACTTTCGGTGGCGCCAGCAATGGCAGCTTTGCCGGTGTCATCGATGGCAGCGGTGGGCTGATCAAGGTCGGTGCTGGCGTGCAGACGCTGTCCGGTGCCAATACCTTCAGTGGCGGTGTCGCGCTTGATGCAGGTGGCCTGATCCTCGGGAATTCGGGGGCGCTGGGCACGGGCACGCTGGGCATCGGCGGCAACGTCAGCCTGGACGGAACGACGGCACTGAACCTGGCCAACGCCGTGAACTTCGGTGGGGGTACGCAGCTGACGCTGGGCGGCAGCAGCGATCTCACCCTTGCAGGCGTGGTGGCCGGCAGCGGCAGCCTGATCAAGAACGGTGCAGGCCTGCTGACGCTCAACAACACCAACACCTTCGGTGGCGGCCTGACCTTGAACGGTGGTGGCCTGGTGGTCGGCGCGAACGGCGCACTCGGTTCCGGCACGCTGGCGGTGAATGCCAGCACCACGCTGGATGCGGGTGCTGCAGCGACGCTCGGCAATGCGGTCACGCTGGGCTCGGGTGTCGCACTGACATTGCCGGGTAGCAATGCGCTGACGCTGTCGGGTGTGATCGATGGCAACGGCAGCCTGATCAAGAACGGTGCCACCACGCTGACGCTGTCCGGTGCCAACACCTATACCGGTGGTACCACCATCAACGCCGGTACGCTGGCACTGGGAACAGGTGGCAGCCTTGCCGCGGCGGGTGATGTCATGCTGGGCGCAGGCGCTGGCTTCGATATCTCCGGTGCCGGCAGCAGCCAGACCATCGGCGCGCTCAACGGTGCGGGCGGAAGCACACTGGCCCTGGGCGGAAACTCGCTGACCTTCGGCACAGCGACGAACGCTGCGTTCGATGGCGTGATCAGTGGCGGCGGCGGCCTGGTGAAAGTGGGTGCAGGCGTGCAGACGTTGTCCGGTGCCAACACGTTTGGCGGCGGCGTGACGCTCAACGCAGGCGGGCTGGTGCTCGGCAATGACGTGGCGCTGGGCTCTGGCGCGCTCACCGTCGGCGGGGCCGCCACGCTGGACACCACCGGTCTGGCAGCACTGACCAACAACATCGCGCTTAACGCAGGCCTGACCGTACTGGGCACCAATGCGCTGACGCTCAACGGGGTGATTTCCGGTACCGGCAGCCTGACCAAGGATGGTGGCGCAACGCTGACCTTGAACGGTATCAACTCCTATACCGGTGGTACCAACATCAACGCCGGCACACTGGCGCTGGGTGCCGGTGCCAGCCTGGCGGCGAGCGGTACCGTGAACCTCGCCACCGGCGCGACGCTGGATCTGTCGGCCGGCAGTGGCACGCAGGTGTTCGGCACCCTGGTCGGCAACGGTACGGTCAACCTGGGCGCCAATTCGATCGAAGTCGGCGGGGCGACCAATGGCACCTTCAGTGGCTCGATCGCAGGTACGGGTAGCCTGACCAAGGTCGGTGCGGGCATCGAGACGTTGACCGGTGCCAACACCTACACCGGCGGCACCTTCATCAATGCCGGCACACTGGCGATCGGTCCGGGCGGCAGCCTGGCGGCCACCGGTGCAGTGACACTTACCGCAGCGGGAACCGGCTTCGACATCTCGACGTCCGGTGCCAGCCAGACCATTGGTTCGTTGGCCGGGGTGACCGGCTCCACGGTCACTCTGGGCGCGCAGTCGCTGATCCTCGGCGGCAACGGCAACAGCGTGTTCGACGGCGCGATTTCCGGCACCGGTGGCCTGGTCAAGAACGGCACCGGCATCCTCACGCTGGGCGGCGCCAACCTGTTCAACGGCGGCCTGGCGCTCAACGGCGGTGGCCTGGTGGTCGGCAACAGCGCCGCGCTCGGCAGCGGTGCGCTGACGGTGGGGGCCAGCGCTACGCTGGATGCTTCGACCGCGGCCAACCTGGCCAACAACATCACGCTGGCATCAGGTGCCAACCTCAACCTGCTGGGCAGCAATGCACTGACCCTGGGCGGCATGGTTTCCGGTACCGGTGGGCTGATCAAGAATGGTGCGGCCACCGTGACCCTGACCGGTGCGAACACCTACACCGGAGGCACCACCATCAACAGCGGCACGCTGGCGATCGGCGCCGGCGGTAGCCTGGCGTCGACCGGCGCGGTGAACCTGGCAGGTACCGGTACCCTCGATATCTCTGCGGGCAACCAGAGCATCGGTTCGCTGGCCGGCGTGGCCGGCAGCACGGTGGCACTCGGTGGCAGCGCGCTGACCCTGGGTGGCACGGTAGACTGCACGTTCAACGGTGCGATCACCGGCAATGGTGGCCTCGTCAAGAACGGCGCAGGCGTGCAGACCCTCAACGGCGCCAGCACCTTCAGTGGCGGTGTAACGCTCAATGCCGGTGGCCTGGTGGTCGGGAACAATGCTGCGCTGGGCACCGGGGCGGTAACGGTGGGTGGCAACGGTACGCTCGATTCGAACACTGCGGTGACGTTGGCCAACAACTTCGTCCTCAACGCCGGGCTGACCGTGCTCGGCAGCAACAACCTCACCCTCAACGGCAGCCTGAGTGGCACCGGCTCGCTGACCAAGGAGGGCGCGGCAACGCTGACCTTGAACGGTGCCAATACCTATACCGGTGGCACCTTCATCAATGCCGGTACGTTGGCATTGGGCGCCGGCGCGAGCTTGAATGCCAGTGGCATCGTCAACCTGGCCAGTGGTGCGACCTTCGATCTGTCGGCGGGCAGCGGCACGCAGCAGTTCGGTACCCTGATCGGCAACGGCACGGTGAACCTGGGCGGCAACACCTTGACCATTGGTGGTCCCGTCAATGGCACGTTCAGTGGTTCGGTGGGGGGTACCGGTGGGCTGATCAAGGAAGGCACCGGCACCCAGACCCTGACCGGTGCCAATACCTTCACTGGTGGCACCACCATCAATGCGGGCACGCTGGCGATTGGCGCCGGAGGAAGTCTGGCAGCGAATGGCGCGGTGACACTGGCCAACGCCGGAACAGCGTTCGATATTTCTGCCGGTGGTGCGCAGAGCATCGGATCACTGGCGGGTGTTACCGGCAGTACGGTTGCGCTCGGCGGCAGCACGCTGACCCTCAATGGCGTAGGAAACACGACCTTCGCTGGTGACATTACCGGTACCGGTGGCCTGGTGAAGAATGGTGCAGGCATCCAGGGCCTGACCGGCAGCAATACCTTCAGCGGTGGCGTGGCACTCAACGCCGGTGGCCTTGCCTTGGGTAACAACAATGCACTGGGAACCGGCACGCTGACCGTGGGCGGCAATGCCAGCCTGGACGGCACCAGCGCGCTGACGCTGGCCAATACCGTGCAGCTGGCCAGTGGCACGCTGACCCTTGCCGGCAGCAACGCGCTGACCTTGAACGGCCCGATCAGCGGCGCTGGCGGCCTGCTCAAGGATGGCGCAGCAACGGTCACCCTGGGCGGTGCCAGCACCTACACCGGTAACACCACCATCAACAGCGGCACGCTGGCGGTGGCGGCCGGTGGCAGCCTGTCGGGTGCGAGCACGGTGAACCTGGCCGGTGCCGGTACGCTGGACATCAGTGCCGGTGGCAACCAGAGCATCGGAGGCCTGGCCGGCGTAACCGGATCCAGCGTGGTGCTGGGCGGTGCGACCCTGACCACCGGCGGCAACAACGGCAGCACCACCTTCGGCGGTGTGCTCAGTGGCACCGGTGGCCTGGTGCAGAGCGGCACCGGCACGCTGACCCTGAGCGGCGACAACGTCTATACCGGTGGCACCACCATCAACGGTGGCAGCACGCTGCAGCTCGGCAACGGTGGCAGCTCCGGTTCGGTGCTGGGCGACATCACCAACAACGGCAGCCTGGTCTACAACCTGGGCAGCACCGCAACCGTGGGCGGTGTGGTCAGCGGTAGCGGTGGCCTGACCCAGGCTGGCAGCGGAACGCTGGTGCTGACCGGCAACAACACCTATACCGGCGGTACCACCATCAATGCCGGCGGCACGTTGCAGGTGGGCAACGGTGGTGCGACTGGCGCGATCGTCGGCGACATCACCAACAACGGCGCGCTGGTGTCCAACGTGGCGGGCAACACCACGCTGGGCGGCACCATCAGCGGCAGCGGTGGCCTGACCCAGGCCGGCGCTGGCACGCTGACTCTGACCGGCAACAACACCTATACCGGCGGCACCACCATCAATGCCGGTGGCACGCTGCAGGTCGGCAATGGCGGTGCGACCGGTGCGATCACCGGCAACGTCGCCAACAACGGCAGCCTGGTGTTCGACGTGGCGGGCAACACCACGGTCGGCGGCGCGATCAGTGGCAGTGGTGGCCTGACCCAGGCCGGTGCCGGCGTGCTGACGCTGGTCGGCAACAACACCTACACCGGCGGCACCATCATCACTGCCGGTGGCACGCTGCAGGTGGGCAATGGTGGAGCGACCGGTTCGATCGCTGGCGACATCACCAACAATGGTTCGCTGATCTCCAACGTCGCGGGCAACACCCTGCTGGGCGGCACCATCAGTGGTACGGGTGGCTTGACCCAGGCGGGCAGTGGCTCGCTGGTGCTGACCGGCACCAACACCTACACCGGCGGTACCACCATCAATGCCGGCGGCACGCTGCAGCTGGGCAATGGTGGTGCGACCGGCTCGATCGTCGGCGACATCACCAACAACGGCACGCTTGTGTCCAACGTCGCGGGCAACACCACGCTGGGCGGCACCATCAGCGGCAGCGGTGGCCTGACCCAGGCCGGCAGCGGCACACTGACCGTGACCGGCAACAACACCTACACCGGCCCGACCACCATCACTGCCGGTGGCACCCTGCAGGTGGGCAATGGCGGCGCGACCGGTGCGATTGGCGGCAGCGTCACCAACAACGGCAGCCTGATCTTCAACGTGGGTGGCAACACCACCGTCGGCGGCGCCATCAGCGGCAGCGGTGGCCTGACCCAGGCCGGCAGCGGCACGCTGATCCTGGGCGGCAACAACACCTACACCGGCGGCACCACCATCAACACCGGCGGCACGCTGCAGGTCGGCAACGGCGGCGCGAGCGGATCGATTGCCGGCAACGTCAGCAACAACGGCAGCCTGGTGTTCAACGTCGGTGGCAATACCACCGTTGGCGGCACCATCAGCGGCAGCGGTGGCCTGACCCAGGCCGGCGCTGGCACCATCACCCTGACCGGCAACAACACCTACACCGGCGGCACCACCATCAACGCCGGTGGCACGGTGCAGGTTGGCAATGGCGGCGCCAGTGGCTCGATCACCGGCAACATCACCAACAACGGTGGGCTGATCATCAACACCGGTGGCAGCACCACGCTGGGCGGCAGCATCAGCGGTGACGGCAGCATCGTGCAGGCCGGTCCGGGGGGCCTGAACCTTGGCGGCAACAGCGGTGGTTTCAGCGGCACCGGCCAGGTCACCGGCGGTGGCCTGAATGTCACCGGCAACATCGGCGGCCAGTGGACCATCGGCAGCGGTACCACGCTGTCCGGCACCGGCACCATCGGGGGTACCGGTGGTGGCGTGACGGTATCCAGTGGCGGCGTGCTGTCGCCGGGTAATGGCCCAGGCAATGGCAGCGGTGCGGGCAATGGCACCGGCACGATCACGGTGGGTGGCAACCTGACCTTGTCGCCGGGCAGCACGCTGGGCATCGATCTGGGTGCCACCGGCAGCGACACGGTGCAGGTGGGTGGCAGTGCCAACGTGGGTGGCAGCAGCGTGCAGGTGAATACCATCTCGCCGAGCACCAGCTACCAGCAGGGCCAGCAGTACACCGTGGTCAATGCGGGCGGTGGCGTGAGCGGGCAGTTCGCTTCGGCGAAGACGCCGTCGGCCTTCCTGACCATCACCCCGGTCTACACGGCGAACACGGCCAATCTGCAGATCGATGTGGCGCAGACCGCAGCCTTCACCACGGCGGCGAAGACGCGCAACCAGTACAACACCGCCGCAGCGCTGGACAGCCTGCCGCAGAGTGGTCCGGCGCTGGGCCTGTACAACACGCTGCTGATGTATGACGCGGGTACCGCGCGCGCGGCCTTCGACCAGCTGTCCGGTGAAGTGCATGCGGCCAGCCGTGCGGTGCTGTTGTACGACAATTACCTGGAAGAGGGTATCCGCCAGCGTCTGGGCAGTGAGCTGCCGACCGTGCGCGGTGAGCGTGCCTCGGCCTGGCTGGCCGGCAGCGGCAAGGTGTTCAGGCAGGATGGTGATGGCAACGGCGACGACATCCGCTCCAACCGCAATGCGCTGATGGCCGGCGTGGACTGGCAGCTGGGCGAGCACGTGGTGCTGGGTGCAGCGGCCGGCAACGAACGGCTGGATACGCGCCTGTACGATCGCAGCTCGCGCGCCCGCCTGCGTGGCAACACCTTCGGCCTGTATGCGCAGGGTCAATGGAACAACGGCTTTGCGGTCGGTGGCAGCGTGTCGCGCGGCGACTACCGCACGCGCACCACGCGTGAGGTGCCGCTGCTGGGCCAGACCCTGTACAGCCGCCAGGACTCGGATGTGACCATCGCCCAGGTGGAAGGCAGCTGGACCTGGACCCACGGCAGGACCCAGCTGCAGCCGTATGTGCAGTTCACCAAGCACTGGGTCGACAGTGATCGCGCGGTGGAGCAGGGCGGCACTGCTGCGCTGGCGCTGGAAGGCGGCAAGGACACGCTCAATGTCAGCACCGTGGGCGTGCGGGGCCGCTGGGACGTGGGCAGCGGCGAGCGCTTCCCGGCACAGCTGACGGTCGGCCTCGGCTGGCAGCATGCTTCGGGTGACACCGACGTGGCCAGCCGCAACCGCTTCGCGGTCGGCGGCAATGCGTTCGATGTGTACAGCGCGGTGATGGCACGCAACGCGCTGGTCAGCCAGCTGGGCGTGGCGGTTGGGCTCGGCCGAAACAGCCAGCTGTCGATGTTCGTGCAGGGCCAGCACGGCGACGGTCGCCGCGACGTCGGCGGGCAGATCAACCTGCGAGTGGGCTTCTGAGGGGAGCGGGCCAGCGGTAGAACCACGGCGGGCGTGGATGGGACCGGGGCGGGAGCGCTAGAGCTCCCGCTCCATTTCCACGGCGTCGATCCCGGCACCGTGGCCATCGCGCACCACACGTGTCACCTGGAAGCCGAGACCGGAATAGAAGCCTTGGGTGTGTTGGCTGGTACTGAGCGTGACGCGATTGATCGAGGGATCCACTTCGGCCTGGCGCAGGCGCGCCAGCGCCAGTTCGCGGCCCAGTCCATGCCGGTGCAGCGCGCGCTGCACCATGCCCCAGCAGAAACCGGCACTACCATCGCCGCGTCGCGACAGGCCGCCACAGGCCACGATGCGGTGGTCGCGCTCGATCACCTGGAAGGCGCAGTCCATGGCCTGCTCACGCAGGAAGCGTTCAAAGTCGCTGCGCTCTTCGGGCGCGAAGTAGGTGGGCACGTTGCTGTCGAAAATCGACAGGCAGGCGCTGGCATCTGCGGGTCGGTAGAGGCGGAGGTTCATGGGCCCACGATAGACGATCGTCAGTAGATCCACGCTACACGTGGATTCATGGGCCCGATGTCGTGCGTGTATACCTTACGCCGAAATACCGGTCAGATTCACTGGCTTGCCTTTTGCCTCCGACGTCCAACAGCATTCCCCTGTGAACTCATCCTTCGACTTGATACTTTTGCCATGAGTAGACCTGAATAATATCCAGTGATGGCGCCGGGGATTGGTGCTATTGCCTGGTCATAACAGAAGTTGTTTATCACTTGTTCTTTTCAATAGGCTTTGGGTCGGACTCTATCGTGTCTTTTTTGACTTCTTCCAAGAGGTCTCGAAGTTCTCTCTGGGCAAGCCACTCACGAAGAAGTGAAAAGCTCATAAATGCGTACCACGCAAAGATGGCTGCTGCTACAAGAAATGTGATTCGTTGCTCAGGTAGTTCTTTGGAGAAGTGCTTTTCAAGCGCTGGATCAGACCAAAGTTCGCAAAGAATTTTGCGGTCATCTTTATGAAAGCCAACTGGAGGCTCGGCAGCGTCTTGCTCTTTATCGCAAGAGGCTTTGTTGATTACGGCTCTGTCGCCGAAAGGTCGAACTGCGCGAGCGTCCTCTTGGGAGAGCCACAGCCAAGTGTCAGTGGCTTTCAACGAGACGAGCAGCTTGCTGCTCGCTGCCACTGCCGAGAAGCCAGCGGTCGAGAGTATCAGAACAAACAAGAGTATCCCTGGAAGAGCGAGCCATGCTCCGTGAGGCACCCGGCTGGGATTTAGGGAGAGAGTTTTTAAATTGAATGCCCAGCCAGATCTTCCTATCAGATCGAGCGGAATGTTGGTTCTGTCAGAGAATTGCGACAGGTTTTGCGCGTCGCGAATCGTCCTTGCTTTCACGCCGTGTGTCATTCTAAAGCTGACCAGCGCCGTTTGATCTGCAATGCTCTTCTTGATGATGGGATCTTCGATCTCATCCTTTGCGATAAAGAATCGCAGTAGGCGAACGTTGACCGGATGGAACGAGCCGACACGCCAGCAGATTATAAGTGCCGCTGCCGAGATGCCTAGGATGGACCCAATCGCAACATCGCGGGTCAAAAAACTAATCCAGTCCATGGAGTGCTTTCCTTCTAGTATTGGATGGTAGTACGTCCGCTGAGAGTGCCATCCGGTTCATGGGTGCGATGAAGCGTCAGGTCGTGCCGACCTGTTCCCTTGGCCAAAGGTTCGATGAGCGCGTCCACATCCTTACCTTAGTGGTGATCTCGTTCATTGGCAGCCCCGAACTGCGTTCAAGATCTCAGCATAGCGCGATGCCAAGATGATGCCTGCAAATGGGCTTGGCACAGATGCGTGGTTTACAGACTTCGTTTGATGCCCATCTGGTCCAGCTTGGCATGGAAATCGGAGGAGACTCGCCGGCGGAAGTGCCAATAGCCGGTGGGAGAGCGGAAGAGGTGATGGGAAATTCACATTGGATTGTGTCCCGATTTGTGTCCCGTCTGACGCTCCTCCAGAAAGGCAAAACCCCCGCGTTAACAGGGGTTTGCGTAATCTGGCGGAGAGAGTGGGGTTGTCGGGTGCATCCATGCCCCGATCCCGATGCGCGTTGCACCTCGGGACCCGCCTGCGGCGGTCCGGTTCTGCTCCTGCAGAACCGTCGAACCCCGGCGTGGCTTCTCACCACCCATCCCATCCGCCAGACAAACGCAAAAGGGCCACCCTGTGGGCGGCCTTTTTGCGTTTGTCTGGCGGAGAGAGGGGGATCGGATCGACCCACACCTAACCTCTTGACCCTGCAGCAGATCGCAAACCGGACGTGTGTCCTGTGTTGTGTCCCGCGATCTTATCACCCTAGTCCACATTCCTACTGGACAGATGGGTGTCTCGAACAAAAATCTCCAAGCAATCACGCTATTCTTAGCCTTAAGGATCACGGGTTACCGAAGCCCCGTCTCGCCGGCGACGGGGCGGCGTTTATTGGCCAACGGAAGGGGCGATAAAGTTGAGTAATGAACTGATTGCTGATTTTCAGAAAGAGCACTTCGATGGAAGCAGCTGTGTTGTCGAGGGGCTAACTTCTGAGGTCAAAGCGGCTCTGGGATGCGAGCTGGATGATGAACTGGTGGTAGCCCTTGTTGGTGCACCTACTGGTTCTCACATTAAGGTTAGGTTGAAACGTCAATGGACGGATGAGGAGATTCCGGATGGGGAGGAAGTCCCTGCTGGGATCGTCTTCGTCATAGCGAATGACCGATACTTTGATGAGCCCGCAGAGGTGGTTGTTTTTTTGGATGGGCTTGTCAACAGGATTGGCATTTACTTGAAGCTCATAGTGTTCAAAAATAACCCGAGCCTTAAAGGTATTGCGGGGCACATGATCCATGTAATGGTGGAGGCAGCCGGCAAGGTTCCTGGTTCATCTCGCCTGAAGCTATGGGCTGCTGGTGGTCTCTTATGGGAGGACATGGCACCAGGTTTGAGATGGGGTGGCTATGTTGCTTGGCCGAAATACGGTTTCGATTGCGTCATTCCCAGTCCCACTAGGGCTTTGTTCAAGCATTTCCCTTACTACCCGGCTGGACTCGACTCTTGCCGTTTGGTTTCGGAGCTGCTAGCATTGGATGGCGGAAGGGATTTCTGGAGGTTTGCTGGGGAGGGTTCTTACATGAACTTTGACCTCTCGCAAGGCTCTAAGTCTAGGTCCACGTTAGATAAGTTTCTACAAGGTTGGAGGAGCAAGTGATGGCTAAGAGAGGTCTCATAGCGCGACTTTTCAATCTCGATCAGTCTTCGCGCAAACAGAAGGTTTTGGTCAAGCTGCCTGTATTCAACGAGAAGCGGGCTAGGCAGGTCACCACTCCATCTGAAATAAAGAAGAGTCGTATCTACGCAAATGTCCCGCTCGGGATGGAATAAGAAAAGCTCCCGCAAGGGAGCTTTTTTATTGGCACCTGTTGAGGCTGTATGAGGTGTCTAGGCGAGATGGGGTTTGGGTGGCTGACTGTTGTGAAGAATTGCCTGGGTCTCAGTGCCTTCGCTCTGAGAAATCGCTGGTATAGCGCTCTGGTGCTTAGCTTGAAAGCTTCAGCTTGCCGTCTTATGGTTGGGCTTGTTTTGTGTCTGAGGTCGATCCTGCGCCCTGGTGGTAGTTACTGGGTAAGCTGTGCATACATCACGAACAGAAACATCGGCAGCCCGCTCAGGACTGCGAAGGCTCCAACCGCGCCCATCAGGGTCAGCACCGTCATGGCCCACCACTGCCACCAGGCGAACCCCTTATCCCTGGCCTGAGCCACGCGGGCCTCGGCCGGGTAGAGGCGTCCTACCTTTCGGGTTCCTCGCCGGGCCATAAGCGGCCCGACGACGAACCCGAAAGGTCCAGTGAGAAGCAGGGCTCCCGAATACCACCAGAAGAACCTGTCCCTGGGGGTCATCAACTTGCGCCGGGTGGGTGTGGTCTGGTCAAGCAGAGGAGGAGGCAGGCTCATTTGGCGTAGGCCCGCCACACCCCGTCTTCTTTGGCATACCTAAGATTTTTGCCAATGGGGACCGGAACCCGCCGGCCAGCAATGTCGAGCGTCACCTTTCCGCTGGTATCGCAGCGATATCCAGCGGCATCCTTGGCTTCAACGCATCCGTTGAGCTGGAACTCGGGGACATCGGAGATCTGCCCGGCCCCGCTTTGCTCGAGCAATGTGACCAGCGCTTTCTGGGCGTCGGCATTGGAGGGCGGGCCTCCGCAGGCTGAGAGGGTCAGGGCGATGGCCAGGCCGGCCAGAGGGAACCTTGCGTTCATGGGTCAATCCTTCGGATGTAGTGAGGGGCGGCGGTAGGCCGCCCTGGAGTGCTAAAGAAGCCAGCGAACTGGCTTACCGGTCTCGGTTGCCTTCCGCCCGGAAGCCGGCGATCCACATCCGCGAATCTTTGAAGGGCGTCAGCAGGCCGCTGGCCCCCGGGTGCAGATCCGATGTTTGGATGAAGCCGCTGACCCAAGCCACCCTCAGGGCAACGTCGACGGCCCGGTCGGACACACCTGGACGGCTCACGTTGACCACGAACGGCTGGCTAGCCGGGTTGGGGCCTGTGGACCGGCTGGCCCCGGTGTTGGGCTTGGCGGCAGGCACCCGAACGCCCATCAAGGTATCCCTGCCTTTCCACAGCGCGGCGCTGTTGAGCTCGGCGGTGTCGCCCAAGTCGTCGGTCTCCGTCAGGGCTGCATCGGCGCAGGTCCGGAAGGTCTCCGTGGTCGAGTCCGTAGCGCTAGTCCAAATCCGGGCCTCCACGGTCCAGCACGGCAGGGTGGTGCCCCATTCAAGGTAGGTCAAAGCGACCCGGGGCCACTCCAATCGGCCCTGCTGGGCGAGCTGGTGGTTATCGGATTTGAAGAGCCCGGGCAGCTTCCCTGCACCGCTGACCGGGGCGTAGATGGGCTGGTGGTTATTGGCTTGGCCAGCGGCAGCCCCGGTGGGCTTCACTCCAATCATCTGGCCGCCAGCGTCCTTCAAGCTCTTCCCCAGCTGCCTGAAGAAGCCGGGCTGTTGCGCCTGCTGGGTGGACTTGGTGGCTTCCTGGGCCGATGCAATCTGGCCACTCAGCGACAGCGCGGCTGCCAGAGCGGCGGCCATCCTTGTGGTGTCCTTCATTAGTTGCCCCTGTAGACCGCCACGCCGGCGGCATTTACGATAATCGCAGATGTGCAATCGGGTTCCAACAGTCAGACTTGGGAGGAGTTCAGCTTTGGTGCAAGAATCCGGATGCAGCCCAAAACGCCTACGACGGTCTATGGCAAGCGCCTGCGAAGCGCCAGGCTCGCCAAGCGTTGGACACAGGCCCAGCTGGCGGAGCGGATTGGAATGGTGGACTCCGTCTCGGGGGCGACCCGAGTGAGCCGCTACGAAACGGGTCAACATGACCCTGACCCGGCGACCTCTCAGGCATTAGCTAAAGCGCTAGGTCTTCCGGTCGCTTACTTCCATGCAACCTCAGATACGCTGGCCGAAGTGATTTTGTTGGTGTCCAGGCTGCCGGTCGCCAAGCAGAAGGAAGCCCTCCAGCGCCTGAAGGACATGTTGGCTAAATCGGAGGAAGGGCGTTGAAGAAGGTTATCTGGAAGCTGATGATCTTCTTCGCTTCATGCGGTTCGCTGCTTTCAGGCTTCTTTTGGTTCATGTCCGCCAGAATCCAGCGCGAGTTGATGGATGCTCCCGGTGCTCCCGAGCAGTTCTCAAAGACGATGTTGGTCTTGTCAGCTGACATGAACTACTGGGCCGCCCTTGGTGCTTTTTGCACAGGCGCGGCACTGGTCTTGTCCGCCATGTTTGAAGATTCGAACAGCAGCGATTGAGGCTTCTGCCGGGTCTTGAACCTCGACCATCAGTCAGCTTCCTATCCAAACGCGTCCATGGAAGAGACCGCATGTTTATCTACGTCGATGAATCCGGCACGTTCGTTTCTGCTGAGAAGAGCAACAGTTGGTGCGTCGTTGCTGGGTATGTCGTCCCAGAGGTGGCCAGGAAGCAGGTAGAGCACTCGCTGGCACTGCTCAAACGGCGCTTGGGGCGCGGTATCCAAGATGAGGTCAAACTGAAAGACCTGTCAGAAGCCAACCTGACGCGCTTCCTGGGCGAGCTTGGTAAGCTCGAAGCAACGCTCTTCGTCTCTGCGATTGACCTGGGTCATCAAGACCCCGAAGTGGTGGTGGCGCACCAAGCAAAGCAGGTCGAGAGCGTGAGAGCCAATCGTCCAAACATGCTCTATGAAGAGGGACGTGCTTCCATCGATGATCTGTCGGACAGGCTGGAACGTCTTTCTCCACAGCTCTACACCCAGATGGTGGCGCAAATCAGCCTGCTGGATCAGGTCTTTCGGGTAGCGACGCTTTATTACGTCCAACGCTTGCCGGCGACACTAAGCAGCTTCAAATGGCGCATGGATGAGAAGAACTCGGTTCGACCGATTTTCGAGCAGACGATTACTCATATGACCCCGGGCATCATCCAGGCAAAGTCTTTTCGAGACCCCGGTGTCTTCGTGGAGGGTTTCGACTACTCCCACTTCGATAGGAACTTTAGAAGTGCCCCCCAGGACATTCCAGCCTACCTCCAAGAAGCGGTTGATCATACGATCAAGTCCGCGGTGAACTTGGGAGCGGTCATGCGAGATTCCAAGTTCGTTCGCTCGCACGATGTTCCTGGCATTCAAGTGGCCGACCTGTTGGCGTCGGCCTGGCGCAGGGTGCTGAGGGGGAAGTTTGAGGACAACGAGGGCGTCGCGCGTCTTCTGGGGGTGATGACGGTTGAGGGGCAAACGCCCAATCCCTCCATCCACCTGATGACATTGGGCGAAGAGCAGTTGGCGGAAGGGACAGCGTATCGCGCGGCCCTGAATGCAAAACGGACCTGTAGGCCAATGGTCTACAAGAGAGCGGCCAAGGGCCGCAATAGCCCTAAGGCAAAGCCTTCAGGGGGTTAAGAGATGGAGGCCTTGGGGAATCGTGCTCTGAGCCTTCCCATGAAGTCGTGCCACTCCCGTTCAAACATTGAGGATGCTGCTCCCCCGTTGGAGAGCTTGGCCTCCTTCAAGAACTGCGGAAAGAGGTAGCCTTTGAAGCGTTGAGTCGACTTTTCCGTAAAGATGCGCAGTCCGTGCTGGCTGATCGAATCCACCAGTTGCGGAAGCGCGGCATAGCCTACGACGGCAAAGGGGTAGCGCTCTTGGATTCCGGCTTCCATGCCCCGTTCCTCGAGCTCGCTTTCCACCAGGGTCGAAAGCGCGTCAACGGACTTGTCGCCAAACAGCACCCAGTCTTCCAGGGTGACGACCAGGCAATAAATCGGTCCGTCTAGCACTTGGATGCCTGCTCGGCCCGACGTTGCATCAAGAATATTGCGATAGTTCTGGACGACTGCCTTGGCCAAACGCTTCAGGCCGGCCTCCAGATCGCCCGGGTTAGCCGCAAGCTTTGCCGGGATGGGAATGCGCATGGTCTTGCATTCCACAAACACGGTGGCGTTGGTATCCGTCAGCAGCCAGTCACTGCCTTGGTGCTGTGCCCCATTCACTACGTATGGGGCGGGACGCTCAGCCGCCGTTTCGCCCTGGATGAGGCCAAAGCAATCCCCTACCACCTCCTCAAATGCATCGCCGTAAGCTTGGGCGAAGCCGGCAGCGTCCGCGAGGTCATAAAAGAGCCCGGCGAGTAAGCGCTTCCCCAACAACTGTGGTCGCGGACAGGCAAGCTGATCTGGTGCGTCGGCGCGGAGCTGGATGAGCGGCCTTACGACAATGGGGTTGGGTGTGTAGTCCCACGAAGAATCATACCTAGCGTCCAGCTTGCATCGGTCGCGTAATAGCCTGGGCGTGCCAGTGATTGCTGCCACTCGGGCTGCGACCACCGAGGGACTCAGGCCAAGCTTGGCGAGCTGCGGGGCCAAGGGCACTTCGTAGCTGCTCATGAAGAGCGCTTGGGTAGCTCCGGCCAGCAGGAAGTAGTCCTCCGATGTCAGTCCCAGTGCGTTGAAAACAACGTTTGAAAGGCGACCCCGCTTGTAAAGTGACCAGTAGCGTCCAAAGTAGGCGGGGCCAAATCGATCAAAATGAGGCAGCTGTTGGTGGCCGATTCGGTGCATGGTTGTCCAGATATCCAGGTCACACCTTGCCTTAGAATCGCTGTAGCTACGGATGGCGTTGTGCAGCGTGCCTAGGTCTTGCCAGTTTCGCAGTGAACAGCGAGCGCCTTTTGAGGCTCCTGCGTGCTGAAGCACTTCTCTCAGGTAGAGATCCAGGTAGAACTCGAAGGTGTAGGCCTTGATCTGGTTCGGCAGCCCTGGCCGAGAGTGCTCATACTCGATGGGGAGTTGGTGCCCATAACCAACATGCAGGCTATAGGCCCAGATATGAACGATGGAGTCTCGCAAGCCGAAGTTGGCAGCGATCTTTGCGAGCTGATTGTAGGTCACGTTGGGGCCTCTTCCGATGAGGAGGCCCATTATCGGCCCTAACGCGGGCCTGGCGGATGCCCGTGCCGACCCGTCGCCTGGGGCCGCCGCTGCGCGAGGCTATCAAGGGTAGAACTTCCGAGGGTCCGACAACGCCGCCTTGAACTGCCCCGCTTGGTAGACCGGAAGTGCCACATCAGGGCGATACTTCTCCAGGACTGCGATCTGCTTCGTTCGTGCCTGCGCTGGCTTCTTGTGGAAATAGGCCTCGTGCAGCACAGGGACCCGCTTGCTGATGGAGTGGCCGGTGACCAGGGCAATGTCCTCGTCGGCCACCCCCATGTGATGCAGCTCCGTGGCAAGAGTATGCCGGAAAGCGTGGAACCCGACGCCTTTAGGAAAGCCGAGATCCTTCATGTATCGGCTGAACTGGTTGAGGACGCCTTGGCTGTAACGGGCGTTGGTGTCGCCATTGTCGCGTCGCACGCCGGCAGACAGGTGGGGGAAGAGGCGAGGATGGCCACAAGCTCGGATGTCCTCCACGAACGCCAGGAAACCAGCATCGAGCAGCGGTTGGGGAATGGGGAGCGTCCGAACGGCTGCTTTGCCTTTTAGGCTTTGGCGGCTCCGGTTCCTGTCTCTGTGGCTCAGGTCCGCGTCTACCGTCTTCTGGATCTTGATGCACCACACACCAGCCTCTTGGACGATGTCGTTCAACTTCAGCTGAGCGACTTCATTGATGCGCGCTCCCGTGTGGAGTCCAATCATCGGCACCCACCACCGGTGGGGCGCTTTCATGGCCCAGGCGATGAATGTGTTGGGGGCAAAGATGCGACGCAGATCTTCTTCGTCAAACAAACGCTCGGCCTTGTCGGGGTCAATGGCCAGGTCCTTCTTCGCCTCTGGGAAAAAGTGCATGGGGGAGCCCACAATGGCTTTTGCCTTGTCCAGCCGGCCAAAGAAGGTGACCAGGAACCGTCGATGCTTTTCTACGGTGGCCGGTGCGGGCGGCTGGACGCGGAGCGCCTTCCCCTGAGCCACCGCCTGCTCATACGTGAAGTTCCGATACTGAGGGTCCGACTGGAGAAGAGGTGGAGCCCAACGCATCAGTTCCCAGAGTCGGTAGATATGCACATGGTCGACCCGCGACACGGGAATATCCCCACAGGCCATAAGGAGCATCTTCAGTGACCGCGCCGTGGCCTCGATGGTGTTGCGTGTCAGGCCCATGCGCTCGCGATCAGCCAGGTAGTCCCGGATCTCGATAGACAGCAATCGGGCGGGTGCGGCGACGGGGAGAGGCTCAGGGTGGCGCGTGCCATTCTTTCCAAGGAGCGCTCGACGGGTCCGCTCGCAGGCGTCGTTGATGATCTCTTGAGCATGGATGGCTGCTTCTCGGCCAGTGACGATCATTTCACCGATGCGGACGCGGCCAATGCGCACGTTTGTCAGTTTGAGAGTGCCCGTCGGGTCTGCGAGGTAGGAGTTGAGGTGTTTCGAGGTGGGGGAGGTCACTGCGTTGCTTCCATCTGAAGGATGGAAGTACAGATACTGCGGGCCTAAAAATCGTCAACGAAAAATCGGCTTTTTATTCACGGCCTTAGGCATCGTCTGAGAGGTGCCATTTTGCACGTCTGACTAGCCAATCGTACCGCCCTAAAACACGGTGGCGTTTGCATTAGAATCAATAACTTGCGCTGGTCAGGTCAGCCCATTTTCGGAGTCATTACCGTACTGTTTAACTGGCATAAGCTAACAAAGGGTGCGATTCAACATGAACGCAGGATAAACGACTTTCGATTTTGTTAGTTTGTTAAGTGCAGTTAATCAGTTGGTGACACCTATCGAGGACTGGCAGTGGTTCGTCGCCGTGTCTAGGTATCGGACGCTTTACATTCTGTGATGGCGATCTCAGAATCGATGCGTCAGGAGGGACCTGACGAGTTTTCCCACATTCGACAGAAGGAGTTTGCGATGGCTGGTGGTAAGTATTGGTCCGGGCAGGAGTGCCCGAAGACTGCGACCTATGGGCAGTACAACGATGCAACGGGAACGTATGCGGGCAGCTCGAGCGATCGCCGCGTCGAAAAGGGCGAACGTTTCCCGCCCAGTCAGAACAACCATCACTTCGAAGAGAAGTGACGGATGGGGGGAGGGCTTACGCCCTCCCTCCTTCTTGTGTGGTTAGGAAAGCGAGGGCGCGCCTCCAAGGAGGGGAGTGGCTTTTTGAGTTCAGGAGAGACCGTGGCTGGGGGAGCAGATGACCATCTTTCGGGTATACGACATCATTTGGGACGTGGATGGCGCGTCGGTGATGCTTCCGTCCGAAGTCGAGATCGCCTGTGTTGATAGGGCTTCCCTGCCGGGCGCTCTATCAGACGCCTACGGGTGGCTGGTCACAGACTTCAAAGTAGTTTCGGCAGCAGGGGCCTAGGGTGCTTCCTACAGCTGCGCTTGAACGCTGCGGTCCGGCCTGTGCGCAGGGGAGGGCAGCGACACGGAAACAGGGGGCTTTATGGGTATTACTGCGTATCGCGGCGGAAAGCCGATCACGGACGAGCTTGAGCTGCAGGCTTACCTCGCATCTCTTTTGCGACTGGAGAACGTAGGCCTGCTGTTGGGGGCAGGGGCATCGTGCTCCGCGGGCGGGCAGACGATGAGGACGCTGTGGACATCCTTCCTGAGGGACAGTCCTGCCGATGCGGAATGGCTTCTGTCCCAGAAGTTCATCACCGAGGATGAGCGGAGATTGCCGCTTCCGCCACTTCCGGCTCTGTCTGCGGGAGCTACCACGGCATCGACAAATCCGTTTATCACAGGGCTCACTGCCAGCTTGCCCAACTTTGAAGTGCTGCTGGACAGGCTGGAGATAGCCATCCTTGAGTGGGAGCGCCAAGAGAGCTCGGAAATCACCCGAGCCCAAGCCGCTAGGGCAGCGCTTTTCAGATCTGTAGTTGGTGCCGCGAAGCTGAAGGAAGATTGGTGGACGTCTCCGTTAGGTGCTGATCTAGCCGAAGAGCTGGGAGCACATCGCTCCATACTTCAGAAGCTCACTGCTGCTCGTCAGCCTGGTCAACCGGCTCCTTGGATCTTCACAACCAACTACGACTTAGCCATTGAATGGGCAGCCGAATCGGTCGACCTTCAGGTCATTAATGGGTTCCTGGGCGTGCACAGCCGCCGCTTCTCACCCCAGAGCTTCGACCTCGGGTTCCGCAATGCCCAAGCCAAGGGCGAAGCCCGTTTCGGCGTCTACAACGTCTACTTGGCCAAGCTCCACGGCTCGCTGACCTGGAAAGAGGTTGACCACAGCTTGTATGAGGTGCCGGCGTCTGAAGCTTGGCGCGATATCGATGAGTTCTTGACAGGGTTCGCGGACAGGCTGAGCTACTTGGTCCTCCCCCGCGCTGCCAAGTATCTTCAGACCGTCGGCTATGTAATGGGCGAACTGCTGCGACGATTCGCGGAGTTCATGGCCCGCCCGCAGACGGCTCTGCTGATAAATGGCTATGGCTTCGGCGACGAGCACATCAACCGTCTCATCCGCTCTGCCCTGCTCAATCCCACTCTCCAGGTAGTCGTGTATTTGCCTGAGTTCAAGGGAGACCCCTCAGCGACGGACCTTCCGCAAACCGTGCGAAGACTCCTTGCTCTTCAGACGCCACGCCTGACCATCGTTGGTGGGGGAAGTAGGGCCTTCACCAGCGCCTTAGCAAATGATCTTCCAGACCCAACGGTCTACGATCAGGAGCTGGCAGATCTGCGCAGGCGACTGATGCCTGAGAAGCCAGATGGGACCGAGGACGACGAGCCATGAGGAGCCGCCAAGCCATAGGCTATGTTGTCCAAATCGATGGCGTGGATATCACTCTGAACCTGATGGATGTCCATCGGGGCCAGTTGGCTGCTCACGTCCATGGCGTCTCGGTCGTCACTGAAGTTGGCAGCCTTCTAGGGATTGAATCCGGTGGGCGGCTGCTGGTGATGAAGGTTCAATCCCTGTCGTTCGCTGAGCCCAAAGAGGTTCATCGGGTCGGACTTTCGGGGACTTCGGCTTCCTCCGAACCCTTGCGTCACCTTACGGGCTTGGTGGTTGGTCGACTGCGCCGCGATTCTGGACGACTAACGTTCGTATCGGATTCGCTTTCCTCGCCGGCGCTGGGTGCGGAGGCCTTCCCGCTAACAGACGACGAGCTCTCATCGATCCTGGGTGGTGACGCAGCCACGCCGGCGGACATCCACTTGGGGGATGACCTCCGAGGCGGCGGCCGTCTGACCATTGATCTACAGAGTTTAGTGTCCAGGCATGTGGCGGTGCTCGGCAGCTCAGGGCAAGGCAAGAGCTGCTTTACGGCTGCGGTGCTCCAGCAGATCGCGAAGATGCCTAAGGCGCGCGTCGTCATCTTCGATATCAACGGTGAATACGAAGACGCCTTCCCCGCCAGCAACTACCCTGCGAATGCCATCAAGGTCACTCGGATCGGTGGGTCGGATTCGGACAGCTACCGCATCCCCTACTACGCATTGGGTCGCCTTGGCCTGCAACGTCTTTTGTTGCCAAGTGACAAGACTCAACGGCCCGCCCTGACCTTTGCCTTGGACCATTTGAACAAGATTAAGTGGTTTGCGTCTTCTAAGGGTGCAGGCCTCGAGAGCGACACACAGGCTTCGCTCTTTGATGACTGTAGAGGCGACAGGGTGTTGGATGCTCAAGCCATTATTCAAGGCCTAAGAGCAGGAACGGCTCCCGTCGCCTCAGCATGGCCGCCCATGCAGGCGATGGGGCCGCTAATAGCAGATAGCCACGCCATTTCGCCAAGCAACAAAGGATTGGAGCGCAATGCCTGGAACTACGGCAACATCTCTCCCCTCATCACACGCATTGCCCGCTTCACTGACGATGACATGTTCAAAGATGTCGTTGACGTCGCGGGAGGCGCGGGCTGCGGCGGCCCACTCAGCTGGCGCAACGAGTCAAAGGCGGTCGTGGAACGACTATTTGGCGGTGATGAGGTCGACTGGCGGGTGCACATCGTTGACCTCCGACGTGTATCTCATGACCTGACCCCCTTTGTCCTGGGTGCTGTTTTGGAGCTCTATGCTTTCGAGCTGTTTAGCCGTGGCCAAGAGAACAAGCGGGAGACCCTGTTGGTGCTGGAGGAGGCGCACCACTACCTACGCCAGATGGGAACCGGCGACGAGGCCGTGAACAACGCCTTGGCATATGAGCGCCTAGCCAAAGAGGGGCGCAAGTTCGGACTGGCGCTCTGGTTGAGCACCCAGCGCCCATCGGAGATCTCTCCAACCGTGCTTTCGCAGTGCAACACCTGGGTGTCCTTCCGGCTGTCGTCGGAGAAGGACCTTTCGGCCATTCAGTCTGCTAGTGAGTGGGCGGACAAACGGGAGGTCCGGCGCATTGCTGGTCTAGCTCGTCAGAACGCCTTGGCCTTTGGTGGCAGCCTACAGATGGCTACCCTGATCCGGGCTCCGACTGCGGACCCGCTGCCTCGTTCGGAGGACGGGCGGTTCAACCAATGGGCTGATAGTCTCGACGACGGGCTCGACGTAAACGAATTCTTGTAGGGTGGCTAGGTCCAAGTGGCAGTAAGCATCAGAGGTAGGGCAACGTGGATCATTTCGAGGGGGTAGTTCTAGACTTCCTGCGGGCTGACCGCAGGCTTTTCGTCAATCCTCAGTGCTGCATCCAGTTGAATCCGGGCAGTAATCCGGACACCAGCGGGCCCCACTGGTATTGCGACGCAGTCGCTGTGAGTGTTCGAGACCGAGCGACCTACCTCTGCGAGATCTCCCACGCTGTGCGCCTGCCTGCGCTTTTGAACCGTCTGAAAAGCTGGGACCAACATTGGCTTGGATTGAAGGAGGCCTTAGCCAGGGACTGTGGTATCCCCCTCGATTGGAGGCTTCAGCCATGGCTATTCGTTCCCAATGACCGCGTGGATCGCTTGCGTTTGGGCGCACGTGCGCTATCACTGATGCCAGAGCCGCGGATAACGGCCTTGGAGGAGGTCCTCCCTTGGCGCTACCGATCTTGGGACCGTGGAGACTGTTTGGATTCTGGTCGTGACAGACTTCAATGTTAAAGCACCCAGCTTTGCTTTGCTCCAAGCTCCCATGGGCTGTTGGAAATGTGGCTTACCTACCCTAGTCACTGCCATCTGGGTCCCCCGTCTCACAGAGTTCGATGAGGAGGGCGAACTGGAGGTTGCCGATGCCGCCGTCCTGCAATATGTCGAGTCCTTGGACGCCGCTGTGGAGACGTTCGTAGACCAGGCCGCACCACTCCTGCGCATCGGACGGTCGCAGACTGCCGGCGTCAACTATTGGGCCAACCATTGTTCTCACTGTGATGCCCTTCAGGGAGACCATTTCGTGATGGGCGTGAATGGGCCTTTCTTTCTACAGTCCCGAGATGAGCTGTCTTCGCTGGCGGTCTTCCCTGGATGCACGGGCCTTAGAGCGACAGCCGGCTATTCGGAGTCGATATGGATGTCTTGGATTGGAGACCATTGAAGAAGATGTGTGTGCGGTTGGTATCTTGCCTAGAGACATTCGCGACCTAAAGCTTGCCGAGACTGGCTCAAGCTCTGCTTCCCGGTATTGACAACTAGTCTTCAACTGATAGGAATAGCTCCGGATTGAATCTTAGGGGCAGGCTGTGACGAGTGAGGAAGAAAGAGCTTTTGAGGCTGAGCTCGATCAGCTCATGGCTGAGCTGGAGCAATATTGCGAAGATCGCGATGGGGAGGATTGGTTTGTGGAAAACTGGCATCCCAGATACATGCGCATCCTTATCCGCAGAAAGAAAGCTCGAGAGGGATTGCCTGCTCAAAGCTAAAGGCCTCATGAGTAGTCGAAACCGGAAGGCTTTGGGTGTCTATAATCTGAATACTCCCAGCGGTCTGCGGACATTATTTTTGCGCCCTGTTGGGGCTCCTGCTTGGGGATTGGAGGTTGTCCGTGACGTTTGGATGGTTGTCCCGTCTTCATGGCTTTGATCTTGCTGGAAAGAACGTCAATGAACTCGGTGATGCCTTGAGTGGTCGTGGGCTGATGAATGAAGCCCTTATCCGAAAGGATGATGGCGTTGATTTCCTCGACTTTGGGGCTCAGAGCCTGGAGATACGCCGTGAAATCCTCCGGCAGAAGGCCCAGTGGCACCCAGGCGCTTTCACTGGGTTCTCTAGATTTGATCGCTATCCCGAGTCGCTTTGAGTAGATCTCTGATAAGAACCCTGAGTTGCATTCTGTGAAAATGACGGAAGACTGGTTGGCTTGCTGCTCGGAGAGGGACAGCGAAAATAGAGAGTTGGCTCCCCTCGCTCCCCGGCCGACGAACATTGGTGCGTCCATGCCTACGGCATTTAAGTAGCCCGTCAGGGTTGTGCTCAAATAAGGCTGGATAGAAAGGGTTCCTTCTTTTTCGTTCCAGAAAACAAAGTGGTGACCTAGGAGAGATCTAAGGACATTCGGGGCAGCTTCTGGAAGGGGAGGCATTCGTCCCAAGTTTATTGCTAGTTCAATGATGGAGGTAAATGCCTTCTTCTTGAATTGATGCTTTCCATCCACCAATTCCTTGGTCCATTCGGATTTAAACTGAGTTGGTGTTGGTTTGGCCTCTATTAGGAAGAAGCGGTCCGCTGCTGTAAGCAGGCAGTCTCCGAGCTTCGACTCTGCATTTCCCGAAAGGTTAAGGGCTGGCATTGGAATCGACTTGTCGCGCATCAGCCACTGCATGTCCCTAATGGCGAGCACCACAGAGACTTCCCATAGTCCTGCCATGTTTTCTTTTCCTTGAAATGTAGGGTAGTTCAACGGTATCCGATCTTCCGCTCTAGATACAACGTCGAGCTGTGCTATCGGTCTTGTGAAGCACATGAATCCCCCGGCAGATTGAACGGGGAGCAAGAGCGCACTTAGGCATCCCGGCGGATGCGCGCGCCAAGGGCTTCGCCCCTGGGACCCCAAGCCTCTGCGAGGCTTGCCAACGGCAAAAGCTGGTCCATAAAGAACCTGTTTTCACAGGAGTCTTTATGGCCATCTTCCACACATCAGTCAAAACCTTCAGCCGAGGCAAGGGCCAGTCCGCCGTCGCCGCAGCCGCCTACCGGGGCGGTCTACTGCTGTCCGATTTCGCGACCGGGCAACAGCACGACTACCGCCGTAGGAGCGGCGTTGTCGAAACCTTTTGCCTCGCGCCGCCAGATGCACCCGACTGGGCGCTGGTGCCCGGCGAGCTTTGGGCCGTGGCCGAAGCCGCCGAGCGCCGTAAGGACGCTACGGTGGCTCGCGAGTTCGAGCTGTCGTTGCCCCATGAGCTTTCGGACGAACAGCGCGCACACTTGGCGTTCTCCATTGCCGAGGCGTTGGTAGACCGCTACCAGTTCGCCATCCAAGCCAGCATTCACTCTCCTGGAACCCCGGACGGGCTCAACCATCACGTGCACCTGCTTGCCAGCACCAGGCGCATTGGTCCGGATGGGTTTGGACAGAAAACGCGCGAGCTCGATGGGGGCGTGTCGGGGAAAGTGCAGGTTCAATGGGTCCGGGAAATGGTCGCTGAAACGACCAACGCACATCTTGAAGCCGCTGGCCTGACGGTCACGATTGACCACCGCAGCTTGGCAGAGCAGGCTCGGGCGGCGTCGGACCGGGGAGACGAACTCCAGGCGGTGGCATTGTCTCGAGAGCCGACCAAGCACCTGGGCAAGGCGGCTGCCGCGCTGTCCCGAAAGGGCATGGACAGCCGGCTGGTAGCAGAGAATGACGCCATTGAGGCCGGCAACGCCGAACATCTGGACCATCTCACCATTCAAGCTGGGCGTGAGGGCAGGGCCGTGCCCATGCATCCGTCAGTCGGTCATGGCCAAGGTGGCCGGCCGTCCTCCATGCGGGGCTTGGCTCCTGGCTTGGAGATTCGAGGCGTGTCCGGAATGCGGCTGCCTCAGGTCTTGGGCCGCCAGCACGAAGCGAACGAAGATCAGCGGCCCATCAGCCTCGCCGAGCGCGTGGCTCAGGCCCTGCGAGACCTTCAGGACATCGCGCGCGCCAGGGCAGACCTGGCGACCCAGCGCATCCGTGCTGGTCTCGAATGGGCTCAAGCCGAACTTGGGCGGGCTGGGGAGACCGTCCCGTTACGGCAGTGGATCACCAAGGCGGTTCTCCAGGTCCGGGCACTGCGAGCGGCAATCCTGGGGCGTGCCTTGCGATTGGTGTCGCTGGGCAGGGCTGAACGCCTACATCACCTGGCTCAGCACGAATGGGAGCGCTTCAACACCGACTACCCCATGGGAACCAACGGCTACTCGCGCCCCGAATGGACGCAGCGCCGGGAGCGCCGCCTGTCTGCGCTGGAGCAACGGACCAAGGAGCTGGAGAAGGCGCGGTCGCGGGGCTCCGCCGAGGCATTGGCGGAGGTCGATGCGGATGTTCTTCGTAGAGCGACCGAACTGGAGGCCATGCCTTCGCCGTCACAGTTCGTCCTTGAGTGCCAGACCATGGCTCCGGTTGTCGCCGACTCCCCGGTGCCAGTTTTGAAGCCACGGCCACCCACCCTCCATTGAACGAAAGAGCCCCGCAGATGCGGGGCTTTGCCTTTCAGTGAATCGTCGGTCCAGAAGGCTTTCGAGGAGCCGGCGCGGGAGCCAGCCCGCGTGCCTTGCGCCATTCGTCGGGCGAAATGAACGTTGGCGGCACCTGATCTCGGCTTACAGTCGCCGCCCGTGGGGCAGGTCGCGCCCCGGCGCTGGGCACATAGGCTTGCTGCGCTTGTCCGGCAGGTGATGCTGCGAACCGGCGCATCAGAGCGGCGGCTACATCCAGAGCGTGTTGAATATCGGCTTCGCGTTCGGCGACGTCTCTGGTCCCGCTTTGCGCCATGAGGGCGGGCAGAAGGCGGCTGGCGATGCGAAGTTCTACGTTGGCAGGCATTGGATCTCTGAAGCTCTCAGTATGAAGGGTCTTCACATCGAAGCACTTCGTCCCAGTTTGGCAAGAGACGGAATCTGCGCTGGTTCACAAATATTGAAGTTGACTCTCAATGCCTAGGGATGACAGAAGCCTGCCGGTAACAAAGTCATGCAGCTGTCGATTCGGGTTGTGGTGCCAGTCTGACTAGCCAATGCCCGCCGGGCGCTTGTGTGGCTGTCAGCAGGTCATATGTCTGGATCATGTCCAGGAGGCCGGAGTGGCCGTAGGCCTTCGGCGAGAAGGATGGGTCAGTCCGCTTCAGATAGTGGCCGAGTGTCCCTAGCACCACTTCCCCGTCCGTGGTCCCATCGGCTAGTAAGGCAACCGCGTCGACAAGGAAGCGAGGGCGGCGTTTGGGAATCGGCTTGGCCACTTCGGCTTTGCTGGGCGCGACTTTAGCAGTCGGAGCAGGCGACTCTTCGCAGGTCGCATTCGACTCCGTTGGTTGCCACTCAAAAAACTGGTCGCAGGCGTTACGCAACGCCTCTGGCGTCTTAGCTTCACCCACGATGCAAACCGTGGCTCCTCGTTCTCGAAGCTTACGACACAGGTAGGCGAAGTCAGAGTCACTGGTGACCAAACAGAAGGTGTCTGCGCGCTGGTCGAACATGGCTTCTAAGGCGTCCAGCGCCAACGCGATGTCCGCCGTGTTCTTGCCAGCGGCGTATTGGTATTGCAGGCATGGGGTAAACGCTTGCCGGACGAGTGTTTCCTGCCAACGCTTGGTCAGCGTGGAGTGGTTGCCGTAACCCCTCCGAACCACCACCCGGCCGAACTGCGCTCCCATCAGTAGGGCATGGTCAACGATCTCAGGGCTTACATTGTCGCAATCGACCAACACAGCCACTTTGCTATCGTGAGCGGCGGATCCGTTTGCCATTTTGTTGGTCCTTACGCTGCGATACGTGCATCAAGGCCTGCATGCTCCCTTAAGAGGTAGAGCAGGCCGCCTCCATCGATCAACTCGATGGGCTTATCCTTTGCGAACTCGAACGCCGCAGTGCCGTAGCCGCTGGTGCAAACTAGGATGCCTTTGCTGGCACCTTCGTTGAGCATGGTTCCGTAGAGGTCCCGAACCGCGCTGACGCCAACTGTGTCCTTATAGCGCTTGGCTTGAATGACGACCTTTCCACCAAGCACCGGCCGGGTGTCGAAGGCCACCGCATCCACGCCGCCGTCGCGGGAGCTGCGTGTCAGCTTTGTATCCAACCCCATTTGACTAAAGAGATTCGATACCAGCGCTTCGAACTCACCAGGGGTCAGCTCCAGCAGGTTGGGCCGCGACTCCAGGCCCGAGAGCACGTCTGTCTGGGCAATGAAGCGCTTATCGACCATGTTGAACTCAACAATCGGCTTGATGGCTTGTAGCTCATCCGGCCGGCTGGATACCTGAGCGCCCAAGTTTCGGAGGCATGGGATCTTTTCTACTCGGTCCAGCCGTAGTTGCAGGAAGGAGGCCTTGGTCGCGCGGACCGAGACCACAGGGACGCGGACCTCTTGCCCAGTGGTGGGGTCGTGTGCATCGACCACGCCATTGAAGGTCACCAACGCTAAGGCATCCGCTTGGTCGGCTTCAAACACCTCGTGCAGTGTGCGCAAGGTGATCGAGGCGATGATGTCCTGGTAGAGCGCTTTGATGTCGCTTGCCTTACGCGCCTTCGCGTCGATAGCATCCCGGGTCTTGACGTAGCGGTAGTCGGCCTCCGTGGGAACGACCGAAAGCTCTGGAACGTCGTATTCGATGATCAGTTCCTTGGACGCGTCCGCATACGCGAGCTTGTATCGCTGGGGAAAGCCTTGGGTCGGGTATTCCGAGCGTGCCAAGACCATGTCGTTGTAGGCCACGATGGCATCAGGCTCATGGGCCAAGTAGGCGCGTTGGAACTCGTCAACTTCCCCGTTTCGGCGGGCCACGTCGGCCTCGTAGAGGGCGCGAGCAGCCTCGTGTTGAGCACGCAGGTCAGCCAGCTTCTGCTTCTTTAGCGTCTCTGCCCGTTGGAACTGGTCGAGGATTTGCTGGTGGGCCTGTTGCGCCGCCGCCAATGCAGCCGCGTGCTTCTTCCCGGCTCCCGGCCAAAAGCGGGCAAGGCCCGTCGGTGGGACGATCTCGGCAGCGGCTGGTGCGAAGCCGGGCACCAACTCCTTCGGCACCTCAAAGGTGGGGTGGGGGGCGGTGTGACGAAGGCTGTCAAAGCGGATGGTGTCGTTCACCGACAGGGTGTGCACCAGCAACCCCTCGAGCTCCTCCAGGCGGTCCTTCAACTCGGCGTTGAGATCGTCGACCTCGCCCTGTCGATCTTCTAGGTATCCCGCTTTGGCTTGGCGAGCGGCTTCCCGTTCCGACAGCTCGTAGGCGCGAATCTCTCGCAACAACTGTGCGGCCGCCATGCGCTCTTGGCGCTCCAACTGCCTCTGTTGAGTGGCTAGCATCCTCTGTTGGCGTTTAGTCTCCCGCTCTGCCGCCGCCGCTGCCCGGCCGGCTGCCCGCAAAAACCCTTCTAAGCCGCTTCGCCGTCCCATACATCCTCCTGATGTTGAAAAGCTAAAAAGACAAACCGCTTCACCCGCCGTCGCGGGGTGTTTAGCGCTTTAACCGGTCAGGAGACTCCTGAGGACCGGCAGATTCAACCCATACGAAAGCACCGCCAGCCCCGGCGAGACGCCTTTAAGCCCTTCCAGCTTCTCCCGAGCCGTGAAGCTGCGGCTGTAGGTGGCATGGTGCTCGTCGTCCAGCTCATGGCCCACCAGTTGGGCCCGGAGCTCGGAGACCACGCCAGCGCCTTGGAGCTCCTGAATCAGCGTTTTTCGGAGGGAGTGGAAGCCGCGCTTGGCTTCCGGCCAGTTTGCCCCGACCTGTTCCAAGTGACGGCCAAAGGCCTTGGTGATCCAGTTGCCCGCCCCATTTTTGGCGTTCGCCTTGGCGGCAGGGAAGAGACGTGGGGCCTTTTCAGCCCGCAGGCTCCCCACCCAATCCAGGAAACCCAGCTCAATGAGGTCAGGATGCACGGGGATAGTGCGCAGGCTGACCTCGGTCTTGACCTTCTGGTGCTCCCCCTCGTCAGAAATGCGAATGCAGGGCAGACCATCCACCGTCACCACGTCTTCGACCAGCAACTGGCCAACCTCTGACGCCCGGGCACCCGTGTAGAGGCCCAGCAACGAGGCCCAACGGGCGGACAGGGCCAGGTCTTGGAACGCGGCCGGTGCGAACAGCGCTTGGACCTGATGACTTTCATAGGCTTTGAAGCCGAACTTCTTCCGCGCCCGCTTCTCCCTAGTGGAGTAAGTGATATGGCCGGCCGCTGGGTTGTCGCCTTTGGGGTAGTGGCCGGATGCAATCGCCCATTCGAAAAACCCTCCGCGGCCGCCGACATAACTTTGCTTGTTCGTAAGGGTGGGGGTGGCTGCGCCCCCGTCTCGCATGAACTGATACCAGCGGGCCAAGTCGGACCGGGTGACCGAGTGGAGTTTGGCCTTTTCCCCCAGGAAGGACACCAGTGCCTCGATGGCGGTCTTTTTAATGGTGAACGTTTTGGGGAGGCAGCCGGGCTGGATGCTGGCCAGCCAAGCGTCGCGGGCCTTGCCCAGGGTGATGGTCTCCACAGCGGGCTTGGTTACCCTACGGGCCACGGGCATGGGCGGCACACCCTCTCGGATCAACTCGCTCAGCTCACTGGGCTGAGAGGCAGAGAGCTCCATCAACTGCTGATAGAGCCTGACATCGTCCGGCGTATCGATTTGCCAGTGCTCAGTCACCGTGCCATCGGCCGCCTTGGTCCGATTCAAGATCAACTGCTGTAGCGGGTCGCCGTCGGTCAAGCGCCTGAGCAGCGCGTCGATGTCCTCTTCCTTGATTCCCATGCGTTGCTCCCTCAACACGTCGAAGGCTTGAGCATACCGCGCCGCCAGTTGCAGGGCGCGCAGCTGGGCCACGGCCAGTTCGGACGTGCGCAGGGTGCGCTTGAAGATGCGTCGGCCAACGATGGCCTGGAGATCGGTGGGGACCCGTTGCCGGAAAGACCAGAGCCCTGAGGGCGCGCGAACGAGATGGTGTGGGATGCGCATCGAGAGATGTGTCCCGATTTGTGTCCCGCCGAAGGTCACTCCAGAAAAGCAAAAACCCCTGCGTAAACAGGGGTTTGCGTAATCTGGCGGAGAGAGGGGCTGCTCGGGCGATGCCCAACGGGGCCCAGCCGATCTCAACCTTTGAAAATTTTAGCACGCGGTTCAGCAACTTAGCTACAGCTGCGTACCAATCGACCCCAACGACACCTAAAGGAAGCAAACATCAAATGGCATACTGGATGGCATACCGGAAACAGGGGGCCGAGGAAGGACATGGGATTGATCACGGATGCAAAGGCTCGCAGCCTGAGCCCTGGCGGTCAGGCTGTCCCGCACGGAGGCATAACTGGCCTGACGCTGCATCCGTCGCCCTCACAGAAGGGGCAGGGTAAGTGGGTGCTGCGCTACGTCAGTCCTGCCACGGGCAAGCGACGCAACGCCGGCTTGGGTGCCTACCCCGAAGTTGGGATTGCTCTGGTGGGTAAACTGGCGCGAGAAATGCGCGAGCAGATCGCGAGTGGGCAGGATCCGTTGGAGGTTAAGGCGGCTGACCACGCTAAGCCGAAGACACCGACCTTTCAGGAAGCAGCGGAGCTACTCCACGCGGAACTAAAGCCCGGGTGGAAGAATCCCAAGCACGCACAGCAGTGGCTTAATACGCTGACTGAGTACGCGTTTCCACGGATTGGCTCCCTTCCCATCGACCAGTTGCAACCGCGGCACGTTGCGGATGTCCTCCGCCCCATCTGGCTCGACAAGGCAGAGACGGCAAGTCGCGTGAAGCAACGGCTACACGCGGTAATGGCGTGGGGTTGGGCGCACGGATTTAACCAAGCCAACCCGGTCGATGTCGTAACACATCTGCTTCCGCTGCAGCCGGGAAAGTCTGTCCGGCAGGAGCATCAGCCAGCAATGCCCTGGGCGAAGCTTCCATCGTTCGTGAAAGCAGAACTTGCAGGAGCTGGCGAGTACGAAGTCACGCGAAATGCTTTGCTGTTCCTGATCCTGAATGCCAGTCGTTCCGGCGAGGTGCGCGGGATGACGTGGGCGGAAGTGAACCTTCGCGCGAAGCTGTGGACGATTCCTGCTGCTCGCATGAAGGCCAAACAGCCTCATCGAGTGCCATTGTCGGAACAGTCCGTCAAGCTGCTCAAGCGCCAGGAAGGCCATCACGACGAACTTGTCTTTCCCTCTGTGCAGGCTCGTTCGGTCATGTCGGACATGACGCTCACAGCCTTGTTGCGGAGAGCGAACGCACCGAGCGACACGCCTGGGCGTCTTGCGACCGCCCACGGGTTCCGCTCGAGCTTCCGCGACTGGTGCAGCGAGCAAGGCTATGCCCGTGACCTGGCAGAGCGGGCGTTGGCGCATACGGTCAAGGACAAGGTCGAGGCCGCCTACCACCGCACAGATCTCTTGGAGCAACGTCGTCCGATGATGCAGGCCTGGGCCGACTTTGTTCACCCACCTGCAAAGAAGCCCAAGAAGGATGCCTCGCAGCATGACGCCTGAATCGCCAGCCATTCGAGTTCGGCCCTTAGCCAGCATGCTTGACGGGAACGACCCTGTTGAGTTCGTTCACAGGCTCCTTGAGGCTGGATACGACAGGTTCTACGTCAAGGTCCCGAAGGGATTTCGGGTCAGCCTTCTCTCCATTGACCCCTTTCCTCCTGGGTACCAGCTTCTGTGGCCCCAGAAGTCAACCCAAGGTCCCGTGCGGGCTGATGGCAATCAGGCCCAGATACGGTATTTGCAGCTCGATACATCGCAGTTGCGTGACGTTCTCGAATATCCCCCCATCGCATTGCACCAATTCAGTGCGGGAGGTCTGGAATCCGCGTTGACGCACGATGGCATTCCTTCAATCGATTTCAAGTATCGAAAGGGTTTGCTGGGTGTCCTCTTGCCCACCGAGCGGGCCATCGCCGACAAGGTGCCAACCGAGTTTGATGCCAGCTCGGGTGCTCCTGTGGTCGTGAAGACGTTGAATCGCATCAGAAGCCAGTATTCGTACATTCTTCACGGGGTCAGTTTCAAGGATGTTTTCGTTGAGGCGCCCGCACTTAGTGACGCCTTGGAAAGCACGCCGACTGCTAAGGATGTGCTTGTGCCAGCCTGTGGAGATGCGCCGGATGACCCCTATGGGCTGAAAGATTCGTCGTCATTGGTATACGAGATCCTCCGCAAAGCCTATCGAAATCGAGGGAGGGCGCGCAGTGAGATCGATGCGCCATCGCTTGCGGCAGAATTTCGAGAGTTGAATGCCGGCTACAAGAAGAATCCCAAGCCTTTCAACGACGGTCGGCATGAGTTCGCGGCGACGCTCGCCAACCCCGGCTACAACTATTCGTCCGAGGGCCTTGGGGAGATTGATCTTCCCGAAGAGGCCGTAGAGGTTCCGGCGGATACATTCCTCGATCAGGATTTCATCAATCACAAGCTCAGAAAACTCCTATATGCCGCCTGCCGTTGGAGTGGTGCTAAGGAACCAGGACTCGGCGGCGATCGGGAAAAATTGGTGGATCTCTTGGTTGGTCTTGGCTTCTTTGACCGGGAAGACAGTGATCAGGTGCAGTCGTTGGTTTACTTCATCACCGGTGAAAAGTACCGGCGCAACAAGCACAAGAGCGACTTTAGGCACATCCGCAGCGATCGAGGGTGACGCCAAGCCGGGGATGGGTAACGCGCACACCCGGTCAGTTTCCATTTCGCCAAGACTTTGGGAGACGCGTGTGTGCCAGCAAGGGGATGAACAATCATGAGCACGCTGGCCGACCAGCTGAAGACATTGGGCTTACAGCCGACCGAGCGAGAGGTTGTGGACACTAGGAAGACCAATTCCAAGACCGGTGGTCGGCCGCTAGGATCTGGTAAGAAGCCACAATCTGATGAGGGAATGCTCTTCTTGAAGTTGCCACGCTTCGGAACTGTGGCCAGGCTCGACGAAGAACGGGGCTTCGGCTTCATCTCTGGTGGCGCGCGCGAGGACGTGTTCTTCCACTTCAGGGGATATCCGGGCCGGCTACCTGACGGAAAACAGCTTCCCCCTGTGGGATCGCAGGTGCTTTTCATTACGGGCAGCGACCCACGGCGTCCACACGAGCCCAAGAAGGGTGCAGTCTTGTGGGCGCCCGTCGAAATCTCTTCAGCTTCGCTAGGGAATGCGCCCACGGATCAGACATCTGTGGACGCTTTGCGGCGCAAGCGCCTAGGTGAGTTGCCGCGGGATGCGCTGTGGGGCCTGTTTGAAACAGCGTGGTACGCGAAGCCGTGGGGTGGAAATGCGCCGGCACCCACCGACCTGGAAGACGAGGTACTGGGACAGGTCGTCTGCGAACGTCTGGCCGAGATGTCGCCGGCTGATCTGGAAGCACATCAGGTCAGTAGCCGGCTGGCGAAGTCGCACTACCAGTTTGCTGCCTGCCTGTCGCCAGGCAGCCCGGCTTGCGCGTTCACGCGGATGCTGGAAGTGTTCGAGCCAGCACAGCTGGCCGTGCTGGGGACACCAGACCCCTCGTGGATTCAACGCCAGAGGCTTTCTCCGGACGCCCGCTCCCGCCTCCTTGAATGGCACCTGCTCAGCCGGGCCTTGTCGGAACCGCGTGGCAACTGGGAGTCCTGTTTCCCAGGAGCCGAGGCATCCGAGGTCGAGCTGGCAACGCGTTTCCTGGCCTACGACATCCCGCGGGATGCGTTCATCGATGCTTGGCTGGACAGGATCGTGCGTAACGGATTGCTGTCCGAAGTACAGGCTGAAGCGTGGGCGGACCGTAATCTCGATCTATCGGTTTCGCTGTTTCATCGACTTCCAGCCGCGCGCCAGGTTTCTCTGGTGTCAGGGTGGCGGAAGAATCCGGCAGGCCTGGACAAGCAACTCCAACAGGAACCATCACGTGCAAGGACGCTGCTTACCGCTGCGTCACTGGCGTTTGACCTGGAAACCGACGGTAAGCGCATCTGGGAAATCGGCTGCGCACGCAACGGACAGGCCAGCCTTCTTCACGATGAGCGTAGCGGGACCGACCTGGATGTGGCCATGGCCGACCTGGGGCAGCGAGTCCACGCTGCGCCATTGGTGGTAGGTCACAATGCCCTGGCATGGGACTGGCCGATTGTTGCCCGCCACATCGCGCCGACTACGGTGCCATTGATCTGGGATACGTTGCTCATCGGGTACCTTCTGGAGCCGCAGGCGGCGTCGCACGCGCTCGGTGGGCGGCATCATGCGGACCGGGATGCACTTGACACTTTGCAGCTGTTCAAGCGACAGCTAGAGGGCCTGCCTGAAGATATTGCACGCAGGGTGTTGATCGGCGAGTTCACCGATTCTGCCCGACTGCTGGATGCGGTCATTGAGGCCCAGCGGGGCGTCCGCGATTTTGCCCGCGAGTTCCCGGGCTTCATGACCGCGGAGGGAACCTCGCCTGCAAAGCTGGTCGTCGTGCCCGAGAGCAGGCTCGGGGAGATCGACTGGGTTCCGGGCGCGTCGGTGGTCTCGGCGGACCCCAGCGAAGGGCTGGCGGCCGAGTGGCGGGAAGTTGACGTTGCCTTGCTTAAGAAGGCCCTGCCGGCAGACGCCGCGTCCGACCCGGCTGCTCGGGTCCTGGTGGCTGTTGGGGAGCTGGCTGCCGCGCAGGGCATCGCGCTGCGGCGGAACATGATTCCGGTCTGGCTGCTTGAACGTGACGCCAGCCTGCGGTCGGCGGTCGACATGGTGTGCGTAGTGCCGAAGGCCGGTTCGGGCTGGCGTATCGCGTCGTTGCCCGCCAGCGTTGACTGGTGGGCCAGCAGGGATCCATCGTCATGCGTGGTGACCGGGCTCAGCGATGATGTTCTCGTGCTCGATCGACGGAAGGTTGCGCAAAGCGATGTTGCGCAGACGCTGGGTGAAATGCCCGCAGCGCCATTCATGCGTATCGGTGAAACCGGATCTGCGTTGCGATGGTTGCTCGTCGACCGTGCCGCACACGTGCTCGACTCCCGAGGAGGTCTGGCTGCATTCACGACGTTCCCCGTCAGCGATGCGGCGATCGTTCGTGCCGAGGGCGCGCCGGTTCCGTCATGCCGTCCGAAGGTTGCAACGCGGCGCCATCACGTGTTGCATCCGCGGGCCGAGGACCAGGGCAGCTACTGGGCCGAGGTGCTTCGTACGTTTAAAGAAGTGGCGACGTTTGGAGCGGGAACCGTTCCGATTCTCCTGATTGCGAGTACCCAAAGCGAGGCGCTGCGTGATCTGTTGACAGTTGGGCTGGCGGAGATCGGGCTTGGCGAGGTGAAACCGGAACACCGCAGCCAACGTGAACACATGCTTCGCGCCTCGAGTGGTGGCCTCGCGCTGGTCGACGTGGTCGACCAGTGGCCCGTCTGGCAATCGCTTGCCCAGTCGGCAGGCGTGGTGCTGCAACCTGTGGTCGAGGCACTGCCGATCGAGGAGTGGCATGCCTGTGCGGAGACGCGCACTGCCGCGCAGGCAGGTTGTGATTCTGGGCAAAAGACCGAGAAGGCGGGCGGCGCCACCGTCGTTAGTGGCGCTGCTGTACTTGAGTCTGCGCCTGCCTTGTTGCGGGCCCGGTTGCATGGATGGATGGCCGATGTGGGGCTGTCAGCGTCGCAGCTCCCCACCATCCTTATTGATCCGCGCGTGGGCGACATGGCCAAGGGGCTGTCGAACTTGGCGGACTCGTTCCAGCTTGTGGAGACGCCATTCCTGGCTGAGCAGGCGCAACGGTTGGAGCTTGTGTTGTCGCCGTTCAAGCTGGTGCGAGAGGTGGCTCCTTCCGGCATCGAGGCTATGGAACGCTTCCTGGTGGCGAACTGGCAGCCTCGAAGCGGGGGCGGTGGGAATCGCGTCACCGGCTTCAAGCCGTCGCAGAAGATTGCGATGGAAGCCATCTGCGAACGCTCCGCTAATGTTCTCGTCTCGTTGCCGACGGGCGAGGGCAAGTCGGTGCTGTTTCAAGTTCCCGCGCTCTGCCGTGGCCTACGCAATAGACGGCTGACATTGGTCATCTCGCCGTTGAAGGCCTTGATGCGGGATCAGGTGGAGCGCCTGCGGGAGCAGGGTTTCTCCGAGTCAGTCGACTATCTGAGCGGTGATCGACCGCCCAGCGAGATCGCCGAAGTGATCCAGGGCGTACTCGATCATCGCATCGTGCTGCTGTATGTCGCGCCAGAGCGGACACGCAGCAGTGTTTTCCTCGATGTGCTTCACAAACGCATGCAAGCTGACAAAGGCTTGGAGCATGTAGTTGTGGATGAAACCCATTGCGTGAATCAGTGGGGATACGAGTTCAGGCCGGACTACTTTCATGCGCTGAATCTGTTGCTGCGCATGTGTCGTGCAATGGATTTGAGTGAGCCGACGCCTTTCCTGTTGCTGTCGGCAACGATCACCGCGTCCGACAGGGTCCGTTTGCAGGCCGTCATGTCCGGAGATTCCGGAGAGACGGGATCTCCACTGCCGCTCTTGGCAAGGCCGGACTCGTTCTCCAATCCATTGCGAACGCATATTGCCGTTGAGCCGCGTCGTGTGCGTGGCATGCTCAACGACCGGCGGAACTTTGACAAGGCACTGGCGGAGCGTCTGCCTCACATCGAAGAAGCCGTATCGGCGGCACGGCGCAACCGGGCGTCGACGGGTCAACGTAGTGCCGTCATAGTTTTTGTATCCAGCCGATACCACGCGGAGGTCGTGGCGCAGCGGCTTGCCCGGGCCACCAGCGGTCAGGTCGACTACTACCATGCGGGCTTGGATGCAGGCTCGCGGGAAGAGATCTACACGCGCTTTCTTGACGGTGACCTTGATGTCCTCGTGGCGACGAAGGCCTTCGGCATGGGCATGGATATTCCGGACATCCATTGGGTCGTGCACCTTGCACCGCCGGGATACCTCGAGGACTACCTGCAGGAGGTTGGCCGGATCGGGCGCGGGGAGCGGGAGCGTAAGAATGCGCAGCTCGAAAAGCTTTCCGCCACGCTGCTATTCTCGGATCAGGACTTCGAGTCGATCCGGGGTTTGCGGGCGCGCAGCGCCCTATCCCTTCCAATCATCCGGGATCTCCACGAAAAGGTGTGCGAGCACGCATACCAGGTGGATGGCCAGCAGCTCGCGATCGTTCCTGCCGAGGGCTACGGCACGCCACAGAACCCCGTGGGGCAAAGTCCGGCCGCCAGACGCGCGGCCGCGACGCGAGTCAGAATGGGGCTGTACTGGCTCGAACGGGCCGAACGCGTCCGCCTGTGCGGTTCCGTCCCGGATCTGATTGAGGTGACTGCCTACCCGTCCTCGCTTGAGCGGATATCCCAGGAGGATGGTTTGGCTGCTGAAGTAGCCGGTTTGATTCTTAAAATTGGTTCGGTGGACACTTCGCTTGCAGGTGCATCCCTTGGAGGCGGCTCCGTTTTTGGCGCTTCTCCGACCCCGGCAGGACTTCTCGGCGGCACTATCGACGTGCTCGGACGGCTGTTTTCCAGCTTGTCCGACACGGTGGGCATGCTGTTCGATGGCTCGGCAAGAACTCCGGCGCGGTCGCTTCCAAGCCCACGTCCCGCACACGCCGGGTTGTCGAGCGGTGAGGCCGCCACGGCAAAGACGGTGATTCTCAATCTCTCCCAGATCAAGCTGCGCAGCAGTGCGATCAAGTCGATGGGAGATGTGCTGGCAGTCCTAGGCGACCTCGAAAAGCGTGGGGCTGTATCGCTGGATCGCGAGATTGACGTTGTTCCGCGCAAGCTTGCATCTGAGCCATCCACCAAGATCAGCGAGCTCTTCCAGTACGTCGATGGCGGAGTAGCCGAACTCATACGCCGGCTCGCGAAGAACGGGCGAATCGAGTTCAATCCGTTTGAGATGGTCGAGGACGTAGAGGGGCCGCGGGTCGGCGATGACAAGCGCCGGATGTATGAAAGATTGTTCATTAACGGCTTCAGAAGCCTTGCGCGTGCATCCGGAGTCAAGCTTCGCCAGCTGGTTCGGGCCGACGATAAAGTCATCTGGGAGGCAGTGCTTCCGCGGTCGTCATGGTCCAAAGCAGATTCCAGACGGCAACGTTTCCTGCAGGGGGCGAAGTCCCTGTTCGCGGCTGTCGCAAACCAGAGATCGATCCCGATTTCGAAACTTGTGGATCAGCTACGTGCCGGAAGCCATGACGGCCGTTTCCGCGAATCCGACTTGAACAAAGTGGCCGCGCTCTTGTCGGCAATGAGCCTTGTCAGCATTTCGCCGGAGTTGGTTCCGCTGTCACATGTCGTAGCAGTATCCAATGTCGATGGCAGGCTTGAGGATCAGGCGGATATCTGGGACGAGCTCAGGCAGGTCAATGAACTTGCAGAGGCACGAAATCTGGCAATGGAGGTGTTCGCAAACGTGAACACGGATGCCCACCCGGTCTTCATCGAAGGGTATTTCGATGCCGCTGATGGCCCTGCGATCAAGCAGTTCCTTGATTCGCAACTGGGTGAAATAGTCAGCGAGGATCGGGACGGCCCCTCCACCTTGCTCTTGGAGATGCAGGAGAAGCTCCGCGCCACGAAAGCGATTGAGTTCTTCGAGAGATTCAGGGGCTCGGAAGAATCAGCGCAATGGGAGGTGGCCAAGGCGCCGTTTGATCAGCACATCATGGTCAACGCGGGTCCCGGGGCTGGCAAGACCTTTGTCCTTGTAGGAAGAATCGCGCACCTGATCCGGGAGCAGAACATCGATCCCTCGCAAATCATCGTGCTTGCGTTCAATCGCGCAGTCGTCTTTGAGATCAGGCGACGGATTCGCGAGCTGTTCAAGTCGCTGGGCTATGCAGCCTACGCGGGGCGTCTGCGGGTCTCGACCTTCCACTCGCTGGCTATGCGGAGCCTGGCGCGGGAGGGGGTTGAGATTACTAGAGACAGTGTGCAAACCCTGCTTTCTGTTTTTTCCAGTCGGCTGTCGAAAGATCCTTCGTTCGCCCAGAGGGTAGCCGGCGGCGCACGTTGTGTCCTTGTGGACGAATTCCAGGACGTGACGGATGACGTGTATCAGGTCATCAAGTATCTCCACTCCGGCAGCGGGTCTAGGGCAGGGGTCATGGTGATTGGTGACGACGACCAGGACATCCTGCGCTGGCAGCGGAAGAATGATGGTAGTGCTCACCAGTTCTCCGAGAAGTACTTTGATCAGTTTACGCACGATTTCTGGGGAGGAAGTTTCCAGGAGTTCCTGCTGGGCGTGAATTTCCGATCTGGCGAGAGCATTGTCGAACGCAGCCAGTTGATGATCTCAGGGTTCTTCGAGCGCACGAGCCGCTCCCGGCGTCTGAAGTCCTCCCGGTTGAGATCACGTGCGGGAGCCAGGGAAGGGGCGTGCCAGGCGATCGAGTGGAGCGGTCGAACGTGGGGCGAGGCGGTAGAAGGCACTGCAGCTTTGCTAAAGGACCTGACCGGCCGCGAAGGCGAATCGACCGCCGTGCTCTGTCGTTCGAATGCTGAGGTCGCTGAAGCGCACAGACTGTTGAGCCAGGCGCTGCCGAAATTGAGGGTGCAGGGGGGCGCCAATCTGCGCGTAGCCCAGCTGCGGCACGTGGCGCTCTGGTTGGACCATCTTCGGGAGGCTGCTGCCAAAGGCGACGCCGCACTTTCAGAGGATTTGCGGCGAGAGATCTTCAACCGGACGGTGCAAGCTGGAGGTGTTCCGGAATACTCCAGGCCGGCTACGTCCGACGTCACGCTGGACGATCTGTGGGAGCTGTGCTGCCGCGAGCGTTCATTCCCCCATCTTTCCTCGCTCGTTCAGTTTGTCGATGAATTGAGAACCGATGAACTCGTGCGGTTGCTGGGGACGGTCGATGAAGCGTCAACGGCAGTAGTTTCGACACTGCACAAGGTGAAGGGGCTTGAGTTCGACAACGTAGTAATTCTGCCGTCGATGATTCAGTTCGGCGTTGCAGGGTGGGATCGACTGGGACCGGATCTCCAAGGCGATGCCGCGGAAGAGGCGCGGCTGCTGTATGTGGGAATGACCCGGGCCAAGAGGAATCTGACGTACTACCGCGGTGATCGCGAGCGAAGCTGGGGAAGGAAGGATCCTGTGCCGTATGACGGCCTGCGCACAGACGGCCAGGTGTTGATCGGTTCAATGGAGGATGTCTCGCTCGGTTGGGCCATGCAACGCAACGCATTCAACCCAACTCCGGATGAGTGTCAGCGCTATATCGAGACTGAAGTCGCGATAGGTGATCCAATCGTGCTTGGCGGGCGGGGGGGCGGTGCGTTCAAGTCCTTCATGCATCGAGGGAGTTCAGGACAATTGACACAGGTCGGCTTTCTTGCGAAGCAACATGTAGTCGGCGGACCGAATGCTTCGCTGAAAGTCAGCGCGGTCCTGCGGTTCCGGCCGGACTCAATCGACGAGACGCTGGCAGACTGTGTTCGTGATCGTGGCTGGGGGTACATTGTGCTTGTTTCGGGGCGCCTCCGCTGAGGTTCGCTAGATTCCTAGCAGCGTAACCACGGCTCCTGCGTGCTCCCCGGGGCGTGTCAAGAGAAAGGGCCGGCAAGCCGGCCCTTCGTCTGGAAGCAAGATTTGAGGTCACTTTTTCAGCAACTCTCGATCAATGACTGAGGTGTCCAGGCCGCTGCTCCTGGGCGCGCCACGGCCGCTGTGACCCTTCGGCATGATTCCCTTGCGCAGGTTGCGGATCCCCTTCTTGCTCGCGGTGTCGGCGTCCTCGTCGCCTGCCAGGGACTTCGGCGGGCTGGGTTTGAGCTGCGTGGTTTCCTTGCATAGGTACTCGATCGCCAGGCGCAAGCCGCGCAGCTTGTCAGTGTCCGTCGGATGGATCAGACCCAGGCAGTTGAAACGGTACTGGTCCGTCCTGGTGTAGCAGTTGAAATAGCTCGCCTTGGCCTTCTTGCCCGTCTCGCCGACATCCACCCCATCCTCGTACTCTCCATGGCCGCAGCGGCGGACCCAGTCCTCTCCGACCATGCGGGTCAGATTGGCCGCATCACGGTGCTTGTGCCCGTCCAGGACAATGAGGACGTGAAAGTGGATGCCACGATCGATCCCGTCCTCGCGCTTGCTGATGTAACCGAGGACGTCGGGAACGATTCGATTTTCGCGCAGAGCACGCAGGAACCTCGCGTAGTGGCCATCCGCTTCGCGAGTGTAGCCCCAGCCCTTGAACGCCGGGCGGAAGTAGAGATCAACCCGTAGGATCAGCAGCTGCGAACGACGCTGGAACTGGGCTGCCAGATACTCGCAGCAGCTGGTGATGTTCTTCTCTTCGTTGCGCTTGTAATTGTCGACTTCGTCCTTGTAGGCCTGGCTCCGACATGATGCGCGGATGGAAGCAGCCGCGTTCTCGAGAATCTCACGCGTTCGTGGATTACTCAGTACCGGATCGCCGTTACGGGTGTGAGCCCAGAGCTCAGGCGAACACGGGCCGACGACCTTCAGCATAACGGTTAGGGGAGGATTAAAGCGGTGGTGCTTGTAGTACTCCGCACTGTGTTGGTTGTAGCCCTTGCATACGTTGAAGATTGCCTTGCCGATCTGGGTTAGCTGATAGCGCGGCTGCCCCCTTCGATCGTGCACAACTTCAACCGGCTGGTCATCGCTCCGGGCGATGGCGTCGACGAGTTTCTCTGCTCGGAGCAGCCAGTAGATGAAGTCGTGTTCCTGCCCGACATAGGTCTTTCCGTAGCGTTGACTGGTTTTACGTACGAAGAGGTGGTGGTCCTGCTCTGCCGGGGGCATCAGCGGAGCCTTGGACTTGGGGGCAATGGGAAGGTCGGGCATCTGCTCAAGGAGCAGGTCACAGTCGAAGGCGACTGCCTGGGTGTATGAGGTGGACTGATCGATCTCATTCATGTGAATGCTTCTCTGTATCTGCTGATTGATTTAATTAATAGGATAGAAACCGGAATTCGAGCGGGATCGAGGGCCCCGCTTCTCCCAGCCTTGAAAATAAAAACCCCAAGCGCGTTGGGGTTTTTGTGTGATGACTTGCTACGTCGACTTAGTGAGCTGTTACATGCGGCGGGCACCCTCCATGCGGCTTTCCAGCCACTCGTCGATGACGTATTCGATCCAGCCCTTGGCGGAACTGCGCGAACCGCCAGCGCCCAGCGGAACGGGGCGCGGGAACGTCTCGTCGTGCCAGCGGCTCGACGGGTTCAGGCGGTTATCGATGGTGCTCTCGGAGCACGAGAGCTTCTTCGCCAGGTCCTTCTTACGCAGAACTCGCTTGGAGCGCGTCAGTGGGGGCGCGATGCCCTTGGCATCGGTGTTCGAATGGGGCGTGTGGGTTGAACAGTTGTAGTGAAGGCTCATAACGCGATCTCGGTGCAGCGACAGGCCCTTTGCCTGCCTGCGGCCACGATGCGCGTTTTCTGGGGCGATGAATAAGGAGCGGAAAACTGAGATCGGGTGGAAAAAAGGTGGGGAAAATTGATCGCCGCGCGGGCATCTCTGACCGCCGTTTGTTGCCGAGCGCGGGATCAGGGAGGCCAAACCTGGGGAGGAACCAACGTGACGACCCAATCCGACCCAAGTGATTGTGGTTCCGCGCTGACAGCGCCGGACAGTCGTAGCCGAGCCAACACTAGGTTCGGGTTCTCGACCTCGCCGGTCCTGGCCGGCCGGACGGCAGAACGGCTCAATGTCGGGGTCCTGTGGGCCGTGGCTTGTCCGCACAGCCTCGCTCTGCCCGGGTGGTTTCCAGTAAAGCGGCTTCTCCGTGGGAGATACCTATGGCGGGGTCCCCCGGCGAGTTTTAGGCAGTTTTCGGTCGGAGGATCGATGGCCATGCCGATCAGCAGGAGTGCTATTACATCGGCGTTCGTGCATGCAGGCCATGCGGCCTCCCTCGGTTAGGAGGGCGAATTTCAACCGGGCACGCCGGGTCAGCGAGAGAATTGCAGAAGAGTTACGCGGCGAAGGAGCGAGGCTTTCGGCTGCGCTTGGCCTTGGGCGCGTCTCGCATTGTCGCGATTCAAAATTCTCTCAAACCCTTAATACCCACTTGAAGCGGGAGATCCTCGCTTCACGTCTGAGCGCTACGTCCCAAGCGCTTACGGCAAGGTCAGAGCCATGCGCGATGACACCAAGGAGACGATTGTTCAGCTTGTAACGCTGGCCGCTGTAATTCTGGTGAGCCTGCTGACCAAGCGGGACATTCGCTTTCCCTGAGCCAGTGTCCTGGCAGCAGAAGGCCCGCCTTTACCGGCGGGCCTTCTGCTTTTGTGCCGTCAACCGAATGGAGTTCCCATGCATCTAGTTCAATCGATGGCCTACGCCGGCGAGAAGCCGTGGCACGGCCTGGGCAACAAGCTGGCACGCCACCAGCCGATCGACGTCTGGAGGGAGCAGGCCGGGATGGACTGGGAGGTCGAAGAGTCCGAGGTGCGCTACATCACCGGCAACAACAACGTCGGCGTGATCAACGCCTTCCCCGGGCAGAAGGTGCTGTATCGCTCGGACACTAAAGCGCCGCTGGCGGTCGTCAGCGAGCGCTTCAAGGTGGTGCAGCCCGGGGAGATATTGGAGTTCTACCGTGACCTGACAGCACACAGTGGCTTCGAGCTTGAGACTGCCGGCGTGCTCCGGGAGGGCCGCAAGTTCTGGGCATTGGCTAAGACCGGGCAAAGCACGGCTCTCAAGGGGCGGGACCGCGTGGACGGGTACCTGCTGCTGGCCACGGCGTGTGACGGGACGCTCGCTACCACCGCCCAGTTCACATCGGTGCGCGTGGTCTGCAACAACACGTTGCGGATCGCATTGGGGGGCGCCAGCGGTGCGATCAAGGTGCCGCACCGCAGCCATTTCGACGCGGACACGGTGAAACGGCAGCTGGGCATCACCGTCTCGGCCTGGGATGGTTTTGTCGCCCGGATGAAGGCGCTCGCCGAATGCCCGGTGGATCCAGACTCGGTGGAGGGCCTGTTGCGTCGCGTGCTGACCTACCCGGTTGCAGAGGGCAAGGCGACCGTGGTCAACGAGCAGGCATTGGCGAACGCCCGGGCTTTGTACGAAGGCGGTGGACGTGGGGCGATTCTGGCCTCCAGCCGAGGCACCGCCTGGGGCCTGCTCAATAGCGTTACAGAGTTCGTAGACCACCACCGCCGCGCACGTAGTGACGACCACCGTCGAGACGCGGCGTGGTTTGGGCAAGGTGCGCAAATCAAGCAGAAGGCCTGGGAAAGCGTCTTGGAACTGGTGTCCTGAGGTTCCCGTCCTTGACCAACACGTCATAACGCCCGGCCATCTGGCCGGGCGTTTTCATTTGGGAGATTGCACATGAAGAAGCAGAACGCGCTGCGCCTGGTCGATACGCGCACGCTGGACCGCGGGCAGTGGCTTGAGGTGCGCCGTGGTGGCATCGGCAGCTCCGATGCGGCCACGGCCGTTGGTTTGAACCCTTACAAGAGCCAGCTGGAGCTGTGGCTGGAGAAGACCGGGCGGCAGCCGGCCAGCGACGATCAGCCGGGCATGGACGATCCGCGCTACTGGGGCACTTTGCTGGAGCCGTATGTGGCCGTGGCCTACCAGCAGAGGACGGGCCGCAAGGTTCGCAAGCTCAACGCCGTCCTCCAGCATCCGACCCTTGCGTTCATGCTCGCCAACATCGACCGCGAGGTCGTGGGCGATCCGGACGTCCAGATCCTGGAGTGCAAGACCGCGGGGGAATTCGGGTCGCGCTTGTGGAAGGACGGGGTGCCCGAGTACGTCCAGCTGCAGGTCCAGCACCAGTTGGCAGTTACAGGCAAGCATGCCGCGGACGTGGCAGTTCTGCTCTGCGGCCAGGACCTGCAGATCCACCGGATCGTCCGGGACGAAGACATCATCGCCCGCCTGGTGGTGCTGGAGGCCCGCTTCTGGGAGTGCGTCGAGACCGACACGCCGCCGGCCGCGGACGGTAGCGAGTCGGCCGCCCGGGCCCTGCGCCATCTGTACCCCGGTAACGACACCAGTCTGGATTTCACAGGCGATGTGGCGCTTTGCCAGGTCTTCGACGAGCTGGCCGGGCTGCGCTCGGAGCTCGACGCCCAGCAGCAACGGGCCGAAACGCTCAAGCAGGCAATCCAGCAGACCATGGGCGATGCATCCAAAGCGATCTTCGCCAATGGCTCGGTCACCTACCGGCGGGCTAAGGACGGCACGTCGTTCGACGCCAAGCGGCTGACCGCCGAGCGCCCCGACATTGCGGCCCGGTACTCGGTCGTGCGTCCCGGAGCGCGCCGGTTCGTTCTGGCCGTCCACACCGACACCCCCAACCAACCTTAGAGGGCGACACCATGTTGAAGGGACTTGTGATTACCCCGCCAGTGGTCGGGCGGATTTCCATCGGGCGCGTTGTCGAGCGCAACGGCAAGCGCCTGCCGGAGAAGGATGACCAGTTCACCCTGACCAGCCAGATCCAGAACCGGGACGGCTGGATCCTGCATCCCCTGGACGAGGTGCTGCGCCAGGCCGCAGGGGGCAAGCTACGCTCGATTCCCGTCCAGCTGATGTTCAACGACCCGAGCCTGAACCTCCGGGCCGACTACTCGTTGTTCGATCGCGCCACGGGGCGCCCGTTGTGCGTCGGTAATGGCGAGACCTGTCGGCGGACCACCCAGGAGGGGATCGCCTCGCTGCCGTGTCCGGGTCCCACGGGCTGCCCTTACGCGGCCGGCGACTGCAAGGCCTACGCGCGTCTCAACGTCCTGGTGGGCGATGCCGACGAGGACGCGCTGGGGAGCTTCGTGCTGCGGACGACCTCCTTCAACACGATCCGGACGCTGGCGGCCCGAATGCAGTACTACGCCGCCGTTTCGAGCGGGTTGTTGGCCTGCATGCAACTGGAGCTGAAGCTGCGGGGCAAGTCAACGACGATGAGCCACTGCGCCCCGATCTACTACGTGGATCTGGCGGTGCGCTCCGGCATGACGCTGGAACAGGCCATTGCCGATGCCCGCGAGCTGGACGCGCGGCGACGCGCGGCCGGGGTCGACCAGGGCGCGTTGGACGAGGCGGCCCGACGTGGATTCGCCAACGGGGCGTTCGAAGAGCTGGAGGAGGACGTGCCGGCCCTCGTGGAGGAGTTCTATCCCGATGCCGAGCAGGGCGAGCCTGGTCGGGCGCAGCCGGCCCCGCCGCCGGCCCTGCGCGCGCGCCTGCAGGAGAAAGTCGCCCGACTCGGGACCGGCTGACACGGCTGCCACACCAGGTGCTGCGACCACAGGCGCCAATCATTGACGACCACCGAAGGGCGCGCGAGCGCCCTTTTCGGCTTACTGGAGATCACGAAATGACAGACGAACCGGTGCTGGGCCTCTACGTGCGCAGCAGTACCAAACACTATGCCCCCGCGGACGCCGAGGCCGTCTTGGCCGCGGCCAAGCAGATCGTCGACGCCAAGATGCAACGGGGCACTTGCTTCAGCGACCCCAAGATCGCCGCTGAGTTCTTCCTGGCCAAGTTGGGCGGGGCAGAACGCGAAGTGTTCGCTGCAGTGATGCTGGATTCCCGGCATCGCCTGATCCGTTACACGGAGCTGTTCTACGGCTCCATAGACGGGGCCGAGGTGCATCCCCGGGAAGTCGTGAAACAGGCCCTGCGCCTAAACGCAGCCGCGGTCATCCTGGCTCACAACCATCCGTCAGGTGACCCGGAACCGTCTGCCGCAGACCGGGTCGTTACGGCGAGGCTCAAGCAAGCGTTGGCGTTGGTTGATGTACGAGTTATTGACCACGTCATCGTGGGTGGACGTCAGACGGTGAGCTTGGCAGAGAGAGGGTGGCTGTAGCTGCCTTCTCCCGACAGCCGGGCGGCCAGCAAGCGATGTTAGGTAGGCGTCGAAAGGTGCGCGTGCTGAGAACCCCAGATGGACGCCACGGTGTCCATCTGCGGGAGTTCCGCATTTTTTTTGGCTCTGCTCGGCACAACGGGCGATGCCGTCGATTGCGCCCACGCCAGTTCACTCTCTCTCAGAATCCCGGGTACTTGCGCCAGATCCGCTGGTTCAGATCTTCGTTGTACCTGTATTCGCCGATCTCCCAGTCCTTGACGCGTAGATCGCCAGGGCCTCCTCAGTGATCCGGCCCTAGCCCAGTCGGGTCTCAGGCATATCGGAGCCGCCTCGGCTTATGGTTGTCAAAATGCGACATATGAGTGAGTTACAATAGATTCATGTACATACTACTATCGCAGACCATAGACTGTCATAAATAGCTCCTACAAGCATTCGCTGACCGAACGAGCTAGCCAGGATGTCAAACGAAAAGCTTGCAGATCTCACCCAGCCACAGCGCGACCGGCTCGCGTTCGTGGAGCTGCGCGTGCGCTTCATTGGGGAGATGCGTCGCCAGGACTTGGTCACGCGATTTGGCATTCAGTCCGCGGCGGCATCCAGGGACTTGGCTCTGTACAAAGAGCTGGCTCCCGGCAACATCGACTACGACGCCAAGGGCAAGTCCTACGTGCTGGGGCCTAGCTTTCAGCCCGTCTTCGACTTCCCGCCAGAGCGGGTGCTCTCATGGCTGACTCAGGGCTTCGGTGATGGCGAGCCAATGCGGCTCAAGGCATGGGTCGCCAGTGAAAGTCCGTCCCGGCTCACCCATCCTGACTTGGACATCCTGGCGCATGTGACCCGGGCAATCCATCAGGAAGGCCCGCTGAGCATCGAGTACCACTCCATCTCAAGCGGTCGCACGGAGCGCGAGATCGTTCCGTTTGCGCTGATCGACAACGGCCTGCGCTGGCACGTTCGCGCCTTCGATCGCAAGTCCCAGGACTTCCGGGACTTCGTCATCACCCGGATCAAACGTCCCGTCATCCTCAAGGACCAGTCAGTGGCTCCCCATGAGATGAGCGATCAAGACATTCAGTGGACCCGGATCGTCGAACTGGAGCTGGTGCCCCATCCAGATCAGCCCCGGCCCGAAATCACGGAAATGGACTACGGCATGCAGGGTGGCGCGCTGCACATGAAGCTGCGGGCCGCCACGGCCGGCTACATCCTGCGCAAGTGGAGTGTGGACTGTTCCCCTGACCATAGTTTGCGCGGCCCGGAGTACCGGCTTTGGTTGAAGGACCATCTCGCCATCTACGGCGTGCGCAATGCAGTGCTGGCGCCGGGGTATGCATCACCGAGTGCAGAAACGTCGATTGCTGGCTGAACGGAAACGACCATGAAGCTGATCCAAAACACCGGAACACAACGCGTCATCGACTTGATGAGGCCTCACCTCAAGCACGGCAACCGACTCAACTGTGTAACGCCTTCTTTTTCGCTCTACGCCTTTTCAGAAATCCGGGAGGCGTTGTCCGCTCTGGATCGAGTTCAATTGATCGTGCCTCCTGATAACGAGGCACTTGAACTCTTGGGTACGGAGGGCGACCGCGCTGCGCGTAATCGTCTGCAGGCACGCTGGTTGGCCAATCAATGCGCGAAATGGATCATTGAGAAAGTGGAGCTTCGGCGGGCATCAAAAGGGGTGCCGCAGGGAGCTGCCGTTATGCGTGGGCCGGACGGGGCTCCTGCGCAAGTGATTCTGGGTTCTTTTGCCTTCAACACGTCTGGCCTTGGCCTGACGCCGGGCAACCCGCTGAACCTGATCCAGGCATCAGAAACGGCCGACGAAGCCGCGCAGCTCGCCCAATGGTTTGATCACCAGTGGTCAGGCTTGCATGGTGCTGATGCCACCGACTCCAAAGGCCCGCGCAACGAGAGCGAGTCCATCCTTGAAGCACTGCAGGCCCTGGGTGAGCACCGCGATCCCTTCACCATCTACACCTTGATGCTGCATCGCCTGTTTCAGGGCAGCGGCGACGAGATGGACGAGGAGCGCATCGTCAAGTCCGCCACCGGCATTCGCAATACCGTGGTGTGGAAGAAGCTATTCAAGTTCCAGCGCGATGGTGTGGTGGGTGCCATCGACAAGCTGAGCCGCTTTGGTGGTTGCATCATCGCCGACAGCGTGGGGCTGGGCAAAACCTTCGAAGCCCTGGCCATCATCAAGTATCACGAGCTGCGCAACGACCGCGTGCTGGTGCTGGCGCCCAAACGCCTGCGCGACAACTGGACGCTTTACAAGGCCAACGACAAGCGCAACATCCTTGCAGCTGATCGGTTCAACTACGACGTGCTCAACCACACCGACCTGTCGCGTGATGGCGGCCTGTCGGGCGACATCGACCTGTCTCATGTGAACTGGGGCAACTACGACCTGGTCGTGATCGACGAGTCGCACAACTTCCGCAACAAGGCCACGCACAAGGGCAAGGAATCGCGCTACGACCGCCTGATGCGACGCATCATCCGTGAAGGCGTCAAAACCCGCGTGCTGATGCTCTCCGCCACACCGGTGAACAATCGCTTGGCCGACCTGCGCAACCAGATTGCCTTTGCCACCGAAGGCGACGACACCGCCCTGTTGGAACACGGCATCGCCAGCATCGAGGCCACGACCCGCAAGGCGCAGGCGCAGTTCAACCGCTGGCTGGCGCTGGACGAAGCTGAAAAGACTCCCAGTCAGTTGGTGGAGATGCTGGGCTTTGACTACTTCACCCTGCTGGACCATCTCACCATTGCCCGCTCCAGGCGGCATGTGGAGAAGTACTACGGCACCAGCGAGACCGGCCGCTTCCCCGACCGACTGCCGCCCATCAACATCAAGGCTGACGTAGACCTTGCGGGCGAGTTCCGTGCCATCCGCGACATCAACCAGGAGATCCGTCGGCTCACCCTTGCCAGCTACGCGCCGCTGCGCTATGTGCTGCCCCACAAGCAGGCGGCCTACGACGCCAAGTACAGCACCCAGGTGCGTGGCGGCGAAGGTTTCTTCCGCCAGGCGGATCGTGAAGAAAGCCTGATCCACCTGCTGCGCGTGAACGTGCTCAAACGCATGGAAAGCTGTGTGTCGGCCTTCACCCTGACCGTACAGCGCCAACTCAAGGATGTAGAGAACACGCTGGCACGCATCGAATCCCATGCCGAAGCGCTGGAGGAAATTGACATTGCCGACGTCGATATCGACGACCCGGCGTTCGAGGCCTTGCTGGTCGGCCGCAAGGTTAAGGTGCTGCTGGGCGACGTGGACCTGATCCGCTGGAAACAGGATTTGTTGGAAGACCGCAATCGTCTGGCCACCCTGCTGGCGGCAGCGCGTCAAGTGGATGCCGCGCGCGATGCCAAGCTGGCAGCCTTGCGCGACATGATTGCTCGCAAATGCGCCCAGCCCATCAACACCCACGATGGCAAAGCCAACCGCAAGATCATCGTGTTCACCGCCTTCTCCGACACGGCGCACTATCTCTACGCCCAACTTGCCCCCTGGGCCAGGGATACGCTGGGTGTGCATTCGGCGGTCGTTACAGGCAGCGCCGGCATTCAAACCACCATGCCGGGCTTAAGTAAGCGCATGGGCGACGTGCTCTCGGCCTTCGCGCCGCGCGCTAAAGAGCGCCCGCAAGACCTGGCGGATGAAGGCGAAATCGACCTGCTGATCGCCACCGACTGCATCTCCGAAGGGCAGAACCTCCAAGACTGCGACTGGCTGATCAACTACGACATTCACTGGAACCCGGTGCGCATCATCCAGCGCTTCGGGCGTATCGACCGCATCGGATCGCCCAATCAGCGCATCCAGCTCGTGAACTTCTGGCCCAACATGGAGCTGGAGGAATACATCAACCTGGAGCAGCGCGTCAGCGGCCGCATGGTGCTGCTCGATGTCTCGGCCACTGGCGAAGAAAACCTGATCGAGCAGCAATCCGGCAACGCCATGAACGACCTGGAGTACCGGCGCAAGCAACTGCTCAAGCTGCAGGACACGGTGATCGACATGGAAGACCTGTCGACTGGCGTGGCGATCACCGACCTCACCCTGACCGACTTCCGCATCGACCTGGCGCAGTTCCTGAAAGCACACCCTGGCAAGCTGGACACCCAGCCGCTGGGTGCTTATGCGGTCACCACCACGCTGGATGCCGACATTCCGCCCGGCGTGATCTTCTGCCTGCAAGCCTGCGGCCCGGCAGCAAAGTCCGCAACAACGTCCGACTACCCGCTGGCGCCGCACTACCTGGTGCATGTCGGCGATGACAGCACCGTGTTGCTGCCGTACCCGCAGGCCAAGCGCATCCTGGATCGCCTCAAGCGCCTGGCGCTCGGGCGCGAACGGCCAGATGACAGTGCCTGCGCACGTTTCGACAAGGCAACCAAAGGCGGCGAAGACATGCGCCACGCCCAGAAGCTGCTCGCTGCGGCGGTGGCCTCCGTCGCCGGGAAGCAAGAGGAACGGGCCGTGGCCAGCCTTTTCACGCCCGGTGGCACGCACGCCATGAAAGGCGAGTTCGCCGGCAGCGGCGACTTTGAGGTGGTGGCATTCCTCGTTGTGTTGCCCGATCAGCCAAGTATTTGATTACAAGGACCAGCATGAGCTTTCGCACCGCCGAACCCGCATTGAAAGATGTCCTCGATGGAATCGCATCGGGGCAAATCCAGCTTCCTGACTTCCAACGCGGTTGGGTGTGGGATGACAACCATATTCGGTCATTGATCGCAAGCCTCTCGCTCTCCTACCCGATTGGCGCAGTCATGTTTCTGGAAGCAGGCGGCGTGCCATTCAAGCCCCGCTTGTTTGCCGGTGTAAACCTGCAGCCTGCGCCTGCTCCTAAGACCCTCGTGCTTGATGGTCAGCAACGCCTGACCTCCATGTACCTGGCGCTGCGCAGCGGCCAGCCAGTGCAGACACGCACGGAGAAAGGCGCGGATATTCGTCGTCTTTATTTCCTCGACATGAGCAAATGCCTGGATGAATCGGCGGACCGTGAAGATGCCGTACTCTCGGTGCCAGAGACGCTGCAAGTCACGTCGGATTTCGGCCGAAAGGTCGATTTGGACGTCAGTACGCCAGACCAGCAGTACAGCCAGCGGCTCTTTCCCGTGGCATTGTTGTTCGACATCCAAGGGTTCATGGCCTGGGAAAGCGGCTTCAGCGCACACCATCAGTTCGCAGCGGAAGCCATGCAGTTCATGCAGCGGTTTCGCAACGAAATCTGGCTGCGCTTCCAACAGTTCAAGGTGCCCGCCATCGAACTGACCCAGGACACGCCACGCGAAGCCGTGTGCCAAGTCTTCGAGAAGGTCAATACAGGTGGTGTCACCCTGACCGTGTTCGAGTTGATGACCGCCACCTTCGCAGCGGATGAATTCAACCTGCGTGATGATTGGGAGGCGCGGCAGGAGCGACTAACCGCCAAGCACGATGTACTCACGGCAGTGGATGGCACCAGCTTTCTCACCGCAGTCACGCTGCTGGCCAGTTATCAAAGGCACAAAGTGCTTGGCACATCCGTCAGTTGCAAGCGCGCCGACGTGCTGAAGTTGCCGCTGGCGGACTTCAAGGCGCTGGAATCCGATTTAGAGAAAGGCTTCAAGCGGGCTGCCGAATTGCTGGCTGAGGAAAAAATCTTCGATGACCGAAGCCTGCCGTATGCCACGCAGCTCGTTCCGTTGTCTGCCATCTGTGCGCATCTGGCAGACCGCACAACGCAACATGGCGTCAAGCAAAAGCTGCTGCGCTGGTACTGGAGCGGTGTTCTTGGCGAACTGTACGGCGGCGCCAACGAAACCCGTTTCGGCATGGACATCCAGGACGTGGTCGCCTGGGTCGAAGGGGGCAGCGAACCGCGCACGGCGCGCGACGCCAACTTTGCGCCGACGCGCCTGCTGTCCCTGCAAAGCCGCCTCGCAGCCGCCTACAAGGGGCTGGCCGCCTTGCTCATGAAACACGGTGGTCGGGATTTCGTCAGCGGTACGCCGATCGACCTCAACACCTACTTCAACAACGCTATCGACATCCACCATGTGTTCCCCCGTGCCTGGTGCGAAAAGCAGAAGTTGCCCAAGGAGAAATGGAACAGCGTGGTCAACAAGGCCCCTCTGGCTGCTGGCACCAATCGTTTTATCAGCGGCGATGCGCCCAGCGTTTACCTCGCCCGCATTCAGAAAGCCAAGCAGGTGGCCCCCGATAGCCTGGACGAGTTTCTGCTCTCACACGTGATTCCGGTGCCTGCGCTGCGCTCGGATGACTTCGATGCGTTTGTCCGCCAACGCGCCACTGCACTGTTGAAGCTGATCGAGCAGGCCATGGGCAAAGCCATTGCCGGGCGCGACAGCGAAGAAACGGTCAAAGCATTCGGAGCGGCACTGTCGCCATGAGCAGGTCGGATGTCGTCAGTGCCCTGTGTCTTCCCGATAGCGCGCGGGTGGATCAGCGCGTGCCCAAGAAGCTGTTGCTGGAGAACGCTGCGCCCACCGCGTCTGACAAGCGCTTGATCTCCGATGCGATTGAAGACATCCAGTGGCTGGCCGCCCTGAAGCCCAACACCATCGGCGTGCCCGAATACCGCGATACGCAGCGCGAATACCTGGAGGTCGCGGTGCTGGCCGCCACCTTGCGCGGAGCCATCAAGCCAGCCAGCCTTTCACGCCTTGCAGAACTGGTGCATCGGGCCGTGCCTTACCCGGTGCTGTTGCTGCTGGATGAAAAACGGGCTGAAGGGCCAACACTGACCCTCTCGCTGGCGCATAAGCGCTGGGCGCAGAACGAGGCGGGCAAGATCGTGCTCGACGGTGACGTGGTGTCGGCCTCGCTGTTTCAAGCAGCCGATGGCACACCTGGAGTTGATGCGAAGGCTGCTTTCCACATCGAGCGGAATTTCATGCAGTCGCTTGCGATTGCGCGTCAGCCCCAGGCTTCGCTACATGCCCTCTATGAAGGTTGGATCGAATGCATGCAGGCCCTGCACGCAGCGCGAAGGACGGGAATCTATCAAACCGCTGCAACACCCGAACAGACCGCGGCGCGACGACAGGCATTGATCGATTGCCAGCGGCTGGAAGGCGAAATCAGTCGCCTGCGGGCCGAGGCGGCCAAAGAAAAACAACTGGCGCGCCAGGTGGAACTGAACCTGACGCTCAAGCGCATCCAGTCCGAACTGGCCGCTGCACAACAACAGCTTTGAAGATTGAACGAATGACGGAGAAGACCATGGAAAAACTCACGGCAGCCAGCCCAGAAGCCCAATCCGCCGACCTGGTGGCGGGCAATATCGAACAGCTCAAGGCGCTGTTCCCGGAACTGCTCACGGAAGGCAAAGACGGCGTGGCCGTGAATGTGGACGTGCTCAAGGCGCTGGTGGGCGATGCCACCGTCACCGATGCCGACGAGAAGTACGGCCTCAACTGGCATGGCAAACGCCGCGCCCGCCAACTGGCGCTCACGCCCAGCACGGGCACGCTGCGCCCCTGCCCGGAAGACAGCGTGGATTGGGAGTCCACCCAGAACCTGATGATCGAGGGCGACAACCTTGAAGTGCTCAAGCTGCTGCAAAAAAGCTATGCCGGCAAGGTTAAGCTGATTTATATCGACCCGCCGTACAACACCGGCAAGGATTTTGTGTACCCGGACAATTTTCAGGACAACATCAAGAACTATCTGGAACTGACCGGACAGGTAAAAGGTGGGCAGAGAATTAGCAGCAATACCGAGGCCAGCGGGCGGTTTCATACCGACTGGCTGAATATGATGTATCCGCGACTTAAGCTGGCAAAAAATCTTCTTCTCGATAGTGGATTAATAATTATCTCCATTGACTCTTCTGAAGCCACTAACTTGCGGCTAATTATGGACGAAGTTTTTGGTCAAGAGAACTTCATCGGCTTACTGCCGACTATCATGAATCTGAAAGGCAATAACGATGCCTTCGCTTTCGCGGATACTCATGAATTTACAATTGTTTATGCTCGGAATAAGGAAAAATGTGTGGTTTTTCAACTTCCAGTGTCAGAGGAATCGCTAGATGATTGGCTGGAAGATGAGCGTGGCCTCTACAAGCGCGCTGACACTTTAAGGCGGACAGGGCAGGATGCATCGAGGGAGCGCCGTCCTAACGGGTGGTTTCCAGTCTTTATTGACGAAAAGGGTGAAGTCTACGCGACGCTTGATGATGAGCCTCGCTCGGGTTCAGATTTAATTCTATGGCCAGTTTCAGAGGCAGGCGAAGAGCTCTCTTGGACGTGGAGCAAAAAGAAAATTAACGATGAAAACTTTAACTTGATTGTTGTTGAAGGTAGGTCAGGAAAGAATATCTACAAAAAACAACGAGCCACTCTCGGCGACCTCCCGACCAGCAAGCCCAAATCGATTCTCTACAAGCCTGAGTACAGTAGTAGTAATGGAACGGCCGAAATTTCATCGTTGCTGGGAAGCAATGTGTTCGATAGCCCTCCAAAACCTCGCTCATTAATTCGTGACTTTGTAACAATTGGTGCGTCTCCTCAAGACATCATTCTTGATTTCTTTGCTGGAACTGGAACAACTGGTCATGCAGTAATGGCACAGAATTTCTTAGATGAAGGAAACCGTAGATTTATTCTTGTTCAACTCCCCCAGTATCTCGATCCGGAGGATAAGGGGCAGAAAAATGCAGCCGAATTCTGCGACCAGATCACCAAGCCTCGTTCTATCGCAGAACTCACTAAAGAGCGCTTACGCCGCGCAGGCACCAAGATTAAGACTGAAAGCTCTGGCTGGCAGGGCGACACCGGCTTCCGCGTCTTCAAGCTCGACACCTCCAATATCCGCGTCTGGAATCCCCAACCAGACGATCTGGAAGCCACACTATTCGACCATCAGGATCATCTGCTCGAAGGTCGCAGCGAGGCTGATGTGCTTTACGAACTGCTGCTCAAGTTGGGGCTGGATCTGTGTGTGCCCATCGAACAGCGCAATATCGAAGGCCTTCACGTCCATGCCATTGGCGGCGGCGTGCTGCTGGCGTGCCTGGCTGAGACCATCACCCGCGAACAGGTAGAGCCGCTCGCCCAGGGCATCATCGGCTGGCACAAGGAGTTGGCCCCTGCCGGTGACACCACCTGCGTGTTCCGCGACAGCGCCTTTGCCGATGACGTGGCCAAGACCAACCTCGCCGCCATTCTGGAACAGTACGGCATCCAGAACGTGCGCAGCTTGTAAGGGGGCTTGCCATGAAACTGCACTTCGAACCCAACCTCGACTACCAGATGCAGGCCATCGAGGCTGTATGCGATCTTTTCCGTGGTCAGGAGGTCTGCCGCACCGAATTCACGGTGACCATGAAATTGCCCGATGACGTGCAGATGTCACTGGGCGTGGCGCAGTCCGACCTTGGCGTTGGCAACCGCTTGACGCTGCTCGACGACGAGCTGCTCAAGAATCTGGCTGACATCCAGTTGCGCGGTGGCTTACCGCCTTCCGGCTCGCTGACGTCCGGCGACTTCACGGTGGAAATGGAGACCGGCACCGGCAAGACCTATGTGTACCTGCGCTCGATCTTCGAGCTGAACAAGCGCTACGGCTTCACCAAGTTCGTGATCGTGGTGCCGTCGGTAGCGATCAAGGAAGGCGTTTACAAAACCCTGCAAATCACCGAGGAGCACTTCAAGGGGATCTACGCGGGTGTGCCCTTCGATTACTTCCTGTACGACTCGGCCAAGCCCGGGCCGGTGCGCAACTTCGCCACCAGCGCCAACATCCAGATCATGGTGGTGACGGTGGGTGCTATCAACAAGAAGGATGTGAACAACCTCTACAAAGAGAGCGAGAAAACCGGCGGCGAGAAGCCCATCGACCTGATCAAGGCAACCCGGCCGATCATCATCGTGGATGAACCGCAAAGCGTGGACGGCGGCCTGGAAGGTCGTGGCAAGGAAGCACTGGACGCCATGAACCCGCTCTGCACGCTGCGCTACTCCGCCACCCATGTGGACAAGCACCACATGGTGTTCCGCCTGAATGCCGTGGATGCGTACGAGCGCAAGCTGGTTAAGCAGATCGAGGTGGCATCGGCCACGGTTGAGGATGCGCACAACAAGCCTTTCGTGCGCCTGGTGAAGGTGGAAAACAAGCGCGGCCGCATCAGCGCCAAGATCGAGCTGGAGAAACAAGCCGCCACTGGCGTGCAGCGGGTGGAGGTGACGGTCAGCGATGGCGACGACCTTCAGCAGAGCGCCGATGGCCGCGCGATCTATGCCGATTTTCGGGTGGGCGAGATCAATACGGCCAAGGGCGAAGAGTTCATGGAACTGCGCTACCCCGGCGGCGAAGTGTTCTTGCAGCCTGGCCAAGCCCACGGTGATGTGGATGCGCTGGCCGTGCAACGCGAGATGATCCGCCGCACGATCAAGGAGCACCTGGACAAGGAAAAGCACCTGCGCCCATTGGGGATCAAGGTGCTCAGCCTGTTCTTCATCGACGCGGTGGACAAGTACCGTCAGTACGATGCGGACGGCCAGCCGGTCAAGGGCGTGTATGCGCAGATGTTCGAGGAGGAATATCGCCGTGCCGCCAAGTTGCCGGCCTACCAGAGCTTGTTTGCCGAGATCGATCTGGCGTCCGCCGCCGAAGAGGTGCACAACGGCTATTTCTCCATCGACAAGAAGGGCGGCTGGACCGACACCGCCGAGAACAATGCGGGTAACCGGGAGAACGCCGAGCGCGCCTACAACCTGATCATGAAGGAGAAGGAGAAGCTGCTGTCCTTCAGCACGCCGCTGAAGTTTATCTTCTCCCACTCCGCGCTCAAGGAAGGCTGGGACAACCCCAACGTGTTCCAGATTTGCACCTTACGCGACATTCAGACCGAGCGCGAGCGTCGCCAGACCATTGGTCGCGGCCTGCGCCTGTGCGTCAACCAGGATGGCGAGCGGGTACGCGGCTTCGAGGTCAACACCCTGACAGTGGTGGCCACGGAAAACTACGAACAGTTTGCCGAAAACCTGCAAAAGGAAATCGAGAAAGACACGGGCATCCGCTTTGGCATCGTGGAGCCGCACCAATTTGCCGCCATTGCCGTGACCGGCGCTGATGGGCATGCCGCACCGCTAGGCATGGAGCAATCGAAGGCACTGTGGGAGCACCTGAAAGCCGCCGGCCATATCGATGTCAAGGGCAAGGTGCAGGATTCACTGAAAACAGCGCTGAAGAACGGCACCTTGGAGCTGCCAGCCGAGTTTGATGCACAGAAAGCCCAGATTTCCGAAGTGCTGCGCAAGGTGTCGGGCCGGCTCGACATCAAGAATGCCGATGAACGCAGGCAAGTGCCGCTGCGCAAGGGCAAAGATGGCAAGGCCGTTTATCTGAGTGACGAGTTCAAGACACTGTGGGACCGCATCAAGCACCAAACAACGTACCGCGTGCAGTTCGATAACGCCAAGCTGGTGACGGATTGCATCGCAGCGTTGCAGAAGGCTCCGGTGATTGCCAAAGCGCGGCTGCAATGGCGCAAGGCCGACATCTCTATCGGCAAGGCCGGTGTCGCCGCGACGGAGAAAGCGGGCGCGGCGACCGTGGTGCTGGACGAGGCGGATATCGAGCTGCCGGATTTGCTGACCGACCTGCAGGATCGCACCCAGCTCACCCGGCGCACCATCGTCGTCATCCTGACGGGAAGCGGCCGCCTGGACGACTTCAAGCGCAATCCGCAGCAGTTCATCGAATTGACCGCCGAAACTATCAACCGCTGCAAGCGCTTGGCCCTGGTCGATGGCATCAAGTACCAGAAGCTCGGCGACCAGCATGTCTATGCGCAGGAGCTGTTCGAGAAGGAGGAGCTCACCGGCTATCTCAAGAACATGCTGCTGGATACCCAGAAGTCGATCTACGAGCACGTGGTGTACGACTCGACCACAGAGCGGGACTTCGCCGATGGGCTGGAGAAGAACGACGCCATCAAGCTCTATGTCAAGCTGCCAGGCTGGTTCAAAGTGCCCACGCCGCTGGGTACCTACAACCCCGACTGGGCCGTGTTGGTGGAAGAAGACGGCACCCAGCACCTGTACTTTGTGGTGGAAACCAAGAGCAGCCTGTTTACCGACGATTTGCGCGACAAGGAAAGCGCCAAGATCGAATGCGGCAAGGCGCATTTCACTGCGCTGGGGGTTGGTGAGAACCCTGCACGGTATGTGGTTGCGCGCTCGGTTGGCGATCTTTTGACCGAGGCGGCAAAAGGATAGGTTCTGTCGCTGTCACGGCGAGAGACGACACAAAACACAAGGAGCAGAAGCCCGAAATGAAGATCCAATCCGTTCGCATCCGAAACTTTCGCACGTTGAAAGACGTGACGATTCCGTTCGATTCCGTCACGACCTTCATTGGGCCGAACGGTGCCGGCAAGTCAACGGTGCTTCGTGCGCTCGACTGGTTCTTCAACGGCAAACCTGGGGCGCTGACGGAGAAGGATTGCTCTTTTGGGGCGACTGACGAAGACATCGAGGTTCAGGTCACCTTTGCAGACCTCACCGAGAAGGATCGCGAGGCACTTGGCAAGTACGCACCGGAAGGAGTCGCCACGTTCACCGCATGGAAGCGCCGATCCCCTGATGGCGCCGATGTGCTCTCCGCCAATGCAAAGGGATTCCCGGCTTTCAATGCCATCAAGGCGGCAGGCGGTGCGACTGCGAAGAAAGAGCTGTATGCCACTCTCCGGCGCGAGCGACCGGAGCTTGATCTTCCTGCGGCGAATACTGGTCCAGCCGTTGATCAGGCAATGACAACTTGGGAGGCGGCTCACACTGATCAATTGCTCGATGCGCTCGAGGCTTTGCAAACCAATTTCTTCGGTTTCAACAGTGGCGGCAAGATGAGCGGACTATTTGACTTCGTGTTGGTGACGGCCGACCTTCGGGCAAGTGAGGAGTCGATCGATGGCAAGGCAAGCATCATCGGCCGAATCCTGGAGCGCTCGATTGACCGAACTGCTGCTGATGAGGCGATCGCGGAAATCGTTGCGGAGTCACGGGCAAAGCAGCAACTGGTCTATGAGGAGAAGTTCAAGGAGCAGCTTGGAACCATCACGACGCAGCTCAACGAGGTTGTCACAACCTATGCGCCAGGCCGGGCAATCATGGTTTCTCCGGCTGAAGTGGAACTCAAGGCACCTCGCACGACGTTCGACGTGGCCGTGCTCGACGGCACCACCGAGACTGCGGTGGAGCGGCAGGGACACGGCTTTCAGCGCACGCTGCTGATTTCGGCTCTGCAACTCTTGGCGCAGTCGGGCGCAGCCTCGGCCGAGGGAGTCATCTGTCTGGCGATCGAGGAGCCAGAACTTTTCCAGCACCCGATCCAGGCGCAGACTTTTGCGAAGGTGCTCAGGTCGCTCGCCGAAGACGCTGGCAAGCGCATCCAGGTGACCTATGCGACGCATAGCCCCTACTTCCTGGAGGCTCGACATTTCCATCAAATCAGACGGCTGACGAGATCCGCTGACGAAGTCCCGGTGGTGACGGTCCACTTTGCCACGGTTGAGGATGTGAAGGCCAGGCTGAATAGAACAGTAGATGGCGATGTGGTCGATCGCAGGCTCGACCACAACGTGGCTGACCAGCTTGCGATAGCGCTCTTCGCGAATCGGGCATTTCTTGTGGAGGGGACAACCGAATCTGCTGTGTTCTACGGTATTGGAGATAGAACCTCTCCGGGTAGCCTTGAAGCAGCCGGCATCTCGATTGTTCCTGTGGGGAGCAAGGCATCGATGCCCCTTGCGCATGCGATTCTGAAGTCTATTGGTGTGCCAGTCTATGCCCTGTTTGATGCTGACGGCGGATTTGAAGCGAGAGCCAAGGCCAAGAATAGAGACAAAGATGGCATAGATCGTGAGCGTAACAATCATGCGGCGGAGAACCGCAAGTTGATGCGGTACTTTGGCTTGCCTGAAGAGGACTTTCCGCTCACCACCATTTCTGACGTCGCGGCCATATTTGATGACCACCTGGAATCATTCCTTTCGGAAAACTGGAGGGAGTGGATGGTCGCTTGCAGAAGTGTTGAGGATGCTGCCGGGATAAGCCTCTCTAAGAACCAGCTAGCTTACCGATCGGCAACGCTTCGGTCGGATGGGGTAGTGCCTGAAATGCTTCTGCAGATATTGGCTAAGGTGAGGTGTACAGCCTAGTAAGAAAAATGCCCGGCGGCTGCCGGGCATTTTTTGTGTTCGATGTGTAACGGTCATCGCCAGGTAATGTTGCGCGATCGAGAGAACATCTTCATGCAATTGATGAACGTGGTCTTGCCGCCGCATAGCTCGATCAGGCCACGTTGCTCCATCCGCAGAAGGGCAGCACGCAAGCGATTGCTTGGAAGGCCTAGCAACAGCCCTATGTGCTCCGTGGGAACCTCCTTGTAGTCGATAGAGAAGCGGTGGGCCGCCAGGTGTTCGATGACGGCCTCCACGTCGTCCTCTTGTTGGGGCAGAGGTGGTGGTGGGACGAACACCAGCTCATACTGGGCGGCGTGCCAGAAAACAAGATCCCAGGCACGCTCGAGACATGAGATCGAAACGTAGTGGGTCTGGCTTTCCCAGACGTGGAAGACTGCAGCCAAGCGAGCGGTCAGGTTGAGCATCTTCGAGACGAAGTCGGTGATGTGCGCGAGTTGTCCGAACTTTAGATTTTGAGTGATGCGGCACAACTCTTCCCAATAGCCTAGCGCGTCAGGTGCGAACGCCAGTTCGATGGGGGCAATGCCACCGGCCTCCTGGTTGTCCTGGTGCAGGTCGTAAAGCTCCTTGAGCGCCTCGTGGAGATTCGAAAGAGCCTCGTCATCGTCGCCCGCGGGTGCGTATCGATTACCCATAGGCGACGGCTGGGCGACACAGACGAGGAAACGAGCGAAGAAGCCGAGCCTGACGGTCTTGTGCTCGGTGTACTCATTGCGCTTGCATCGGGGACGGAACGGCTCGATCGCGGCGGACTGCGCCAGCAAGCCGAACGTGCCACGTGGTTGACTGGCATAGAGATGCTTCTTCTTCTCTCGACGAAATTCCAGCGGCTTGCCGTCGATCAGATCAACCAGATCCGACACGTGGCGCATCAAGCTGGAGCTCAGCAGCTTGTCACCTTCATCGGTAAGGAAATCGACTGCTTCGTACTCGCCATCCAGCTGGTGAAGCAGGCTTTCCAGGTCAAGGTTGCTCGCGAGGCGCGGACGGTGTTTGGGGACCGCCGCGGCCGTGCGGTGCAGCTCGGCCAGCGTCGCAAGAAGTTCCTGCGCGGGCTCCTGCTTGCGCAGGCAGCGCGCGATCTCGGCCTTTAGGAGTTTGATATGGAACTTTTGCTCGGTCGACGCGGCGCTCGCTTCGGCCCGCGCGACCTCATACCGAGCGAAGCTGTCTCGAGTGTGGTCCCTGAGCGGCTGGATCATGCACTCGTGTACAGGGCTTTTACTTCCACCAACATCGGCAATACATAGCGTGTTGACGCCGATGGGAATGGGTGTCCAGTTGGGCGGCGACACAACGTAGAGAGGAGCAACCGCGGAGGATAGGACCGATAGTAGGTGTGTCCGGACCAGGGCGGGGCAGGCTTCCGTGACCCTGGCGCAAACTGCCCTCGCGGCAGCTGCGGCCAGCGGCGGGAGCATGCCGAAATTGTAGTCGGGTGCCTGGGAGGTCGTGAGCGGGGCAAGCATGTTCACGCCGCGGCCCCCTCGAGACAGCCGCTGAGCGCGGCTGCGAGCGGATGGAGGGAGCCCTCGTTCGCCGGCGGATCCTCTTCGCCATTGGCGGGCGCATCCGATTCAGCCTTGCCCAGTCGGCCGCGCAGCTCCTTGAGCTTCGCGGGGTAGAACTTCTCTCGCAGACCCAAGGCATTGATCAGGTCAATCAACTCCTTGTCGCTGATGCCGTCCGCCTTCGCGGTCAGGATCATCGGCTTGATAAGCGTAAGGAGCCGTTCGGTATCTTTCTTGTCTTTGAGTGCCTGGTACGCCGCAGTGAACTGCGCGGCCATTTCGTTAACGGTGCCGAGTGGCATGTGCTTGTCCTCGATCGGGACAGCCGGGATGGCCGTCCTCAGGGGACATGCTGGGCAGGTACGAGGAAATTGAATAAGGAGCGGATTTCGGCAAGTGATCCAGAAACCTCTCCGGAAATTCCTGTCGAGCGGGGCCAGGCCATTGTCAGCAAAAGGTCAGTAAGGCGGCCGCGGCAAAGCCCGGTAGGCCAAGTGCATCAGGCTGGAGTCGGGCACGTTTCGCATGAAGTCAGTGGGTGGTGCAGCCGTCATGGGTTTCCGCTGCTTCGCGATGCACAGCGCGGCGCAAAGAGCCCCAACCACAGGCAACTCGCTGTGGCATACTGGATGGCATACTGGGCCGGGCAGAAAAGAAAAAAGCCCCTTAAAATCAGGGGCTTAGTTCGAATATCTGGCGGAGAGAGGGGGATTCGAACCCCCGAAGCGCGGTTTAGACGCTTACACACTTTCCAGGCGTGCTCCTTCAACCACTCGGACACCTCTCCGGATCCCTGCCATCGGCAAACGCCTCAGCAGGGGCGCAGATTCTAGCGGGCCGCGCGGCACTTCACAAGCACCCCGGTCAGGAACCTGCGAAGGACGTGCCGGAGGCGAGGGGGCTGGACAGGCATGGCACAATGGAACATCCGATGGAAAACGGTGGCCTGATGTCCTATCTCGTCCTTGCCCGCAAGTGGCGTCCGAAGCGTTTTGCCGAGCTGGTGGGCCAGGAACACGTGGTCCGTGCGCTCAGCAACGCGCTGGACAGCGGCCGGGTCCACCATGCGTTCCTGTTCACCGGTACCCGCGGCGTGGGCAAGACCACCATCGCGCGCATCTTCGCCAAGTCGCTGAACTGCGAGCAGGGCACCAGCGCAGACCCATGCGGCCAGTGCGCGGCCTGCCTGGACATCGACGCTGGCCGCTACATCGACCTGCTGGAAATCGACGCCGCGTCCAACACCGGTGTGGATGACGTGCGCGAGGTGATCGAGAACGCGCAGTACATGCCCTCGCGTGGCAAGTACAAGGTCTACCTGATCGACGAAGTGCACATGCTGTCCAAGGCGGCGTTCAACGCGCTGCTGAAGACGCTGGAAGAGCCGCCGGAGCACGTGAAGTTCCTGCTGGCCACCACCGACCCGCAGAAGCTGCCGGTCACCGTGCTCAGCCGCTGCCTGCAGTTCAACCTCAAGCGCCTGGACGAGGATCAGATCCAGGGCCAGATGACCCGCATCCTGGCGGCTGAGGAAATCGAGGCCGACGGCAGCGCCATCGTGCAGCTGGCCAAGGCCGCCGACGGCAGCCTGCGTGACGGCCTGTCGCTGCTGGACCAGGCGATCGCCTACGCCGGCGGCGCGCTGCGCGAGGACGTGGTGCGCACCATGCTGGGCACGGTCGACCGCACCCAGGTGGCAGCGATGCTCGATGCGCTGGCCGAAGGCGATGGTCCGCGCCTGTTGCAGGTGGTGGCTGCGCTGGCGGAGTTCTCGCCGGACTGGAGCGGCGTACTGGAAGCGCTGGCCGAAGGCCTGCATCGCATCCAGGTGCAGCAGCTGGTACCGGGTGCCGCAGCGGCTGCCGAAGGCCTGGATGCGACGGTGTTCGCCGAACGCCTGCGTCCGGAAGTGGTGCAGCTCTGGTATCAGATGGCCTTGAACGGCCGTCGTGACCTGCCGCTGGCGCCTAGCCCGCGCGCGGGCTTTGAAATGGCTGTGCTGCGCATGCTGGCGTTCCGCCCGGCCGCGGCGGTCCCGCCGGTGCCGAAGTCGGTGGATGGTGCAGGCAATGCGCCGGGTGGCAATGCTGCCGGTGGTGGCAGCGGTACGGGTACCCACGAAGCGACACCGGTTGCTGCCGCCACTTCGGCAAGCCCGGCCGTAGTAGCCCAGGTGGCCGCTCCGGCGCAGGCCGCGCCGCGCGAACCTGAACCCGAACCTGAGCCGGCCCCACGACCCGAACCGGACCCGACCCCGGAGCCCGAGCCGGTTCCGGTGGAAGAGCCCGTGTCACCGCCGCCGGTGAAGGCCGAAGCAGCGGCACCGGCATCCGTTGAAGCCGAAGCGGGCGACGACCTGCCGCCGTGGGCCACCGACGAAGCCGAGGCGCGTGACAAGGCGCTGGCGGCCGAGATGGCTGGGCCGGACGCTGCCATGGTGGCGCCCTGGCATGAACCGCCAGCTCCCGTCGCGGCTCCCAGCGAGCCTGCGCCGCCCGAGCGCCCGTTCAGCACTGAAGGCATTGCAATCGCGCCGGCCGAGCCGGCCCCGGCACGTGATGCCGTGCCGCAGGAAGGTGTCAGCGATCTGGCCAGCGCCGAGGATTGGCTGGATCTGGTCGCCAACAGTGGCCTGAGCGGCCCGTCGCGGCAGTTGGCCGCCAACGCCGCCTTCATCAGTTGCCAGCACGGGACCTTGAAACTGGGTCTTTCGCCCGGATTTGAATATCTGCGCTCGGAGCGCGCGCTGGCCGCCCTGGGCGAGATGCTGGAGAAGGCCCTCGGCCAGGCGCCGAAGATCGTGGTCGAGACCGTGGAAACCGAACACGTTCCGGCCGAGACCCTGCACCAGCGTGCCGATCGCCAGCGTGGCGAGCGGCAGCAGGTGGCAGAGGCTGTTTTCATGGACGATCCGGAAGTGCAGGTGCTGATCCAACAGCACGGCGCCCGGGTTGTTTCCGATTCCATCCGTTCTTTTGACGAGTAAGACACTATGCGCGGCAACATCGCCCAACTGATGCAGCAGGCCCAGAAGATGCAGGAAAACCTGCAGAAGGCCCAGGAAGAAATCGCCAAGATCGAAGTGACCGGCAGCGCCGGTGGCGGCATGGTCAGCGTGACCCTGACCGGCGCCAAGGAATGCCGCAAGGTGCGCATCGACCCGTCGCTGGC
>NZ_JAXAXM020000001.1:345561-374523 GCF_047500745.2 Stenotrophomonas sp. FR024 | reverse complement strand
GTCGCTGGCCAGCGACCCGGAGATGCTGGAAGACCTGATCGCCGCCGCCTTCAACGATGCCTCGAACAAGATCGATGCCGAGTCGAAGTCGAAGATGGGTTCGGCCACCGCCGGCATGCAGCTGCCGCCGGGCATGAAGCTGCCGTTCTGATTTTCAGCGTGGCACCCGTGTAACCGGGTGCCACGGATCCCGTAGAGTCGAGCTTGCTCGACTGCTCCAACCTTCAGTCGAGCATGGCTCGACTCTACAAACAGCCGTCGAGCCTGCTCGACGCAATGAAAGCCTGCCGCCGTGTCCGCACCCCTGCTTGAACAATTGATCGACGCACTGCGGGTGCTGCCTGGCGTGGGCCAGAAGACGGCGCAGCGCATGGCCTACCACCTGCTCGAGCGCGAGCGCGAAGGTGGCCAGCGCCTGGCCGAAACCCTGGCGCTGGCGGTGGAGCGCATCGGCCACTGCGCGCAATGCCGCGATTTCAGCGAAACCGAGTTGTGCCCGACCTGTGCCAACAGCAGCCGCGAGCGCAGCCAGCTGTGCGTGGTCGAATCACCGGCCGACCGCCTGGCCATCGAGAACGCCACCGGCTTCCGCGGTGTCTACTTCGTGCTGCAGGGCCGGCTGTCGCCGCTCGATGGCATCGGCCCGCGCGAGCTGGGCCTGGAGCAGCTGGAGCGGCGGCTGGCCGAAGGCGAGGTGCAGGAGCTGATCATCGCCACCAGCGCCACTGTGGAGGGGGAGGCCACCGCGCATTACCTGGCGCAGCTGGCGCGCGCGCGCAAGGTGCAGCCCAGCCGCCTGGCGCAGGGCCTGCCGCTGGGCGGCGAACTGGAATACGTTGATCGTGGCACGCTGTCGCACGCGTTCGGGACGCGCAGCGAATTCCGCGATTGAGCCACGGCCGGCATGGCCGGGCGCGGGCGGCCTACAATGCGGGAGACATCCCCGCCGAGGCCGATCATGAGCAACGAAACCCTCTTCAGCAAGATCATCCGTCGCGAGATCCCGGCCACCATCGTCTACGAGGATGACGAGGTGCTGGGCTTCAAGGACATCGCACCGCAGGCGCCGGTGCACGTGCTGTTCATTCCGAAGAACGAGATCATTCCGACCCTGGATGACCTGCAGCCGTCGCAGGCGCACCTGATCGGCAAGCTGGCGCTGGCTGCCGCCGAGTACGCGCGCCGTGAGGGCTTTGCTCAGGACGGCTACCGCATCGTGATGAACTGCCGCGAGGATGCCGGGCAGACCGTGTTCCATATCCACATGCACCTGCTGGCCGGTGCGCCGCTGGGGCACTTCGGTACCCCGGGGCGTTGAAGCCCCTATCCACGCCTGGCGTGGATCTACCGTATCCCGGCGTGGATGGAAAAGGCCGCCCGAGGGCGGCCTTTTCCGTCATGCCTGTGCGGTGATGATCACCACCAGCCCCAGCGACCATAGCCGCCCCAGTACGGGCCATACGGGCTCGGGCCCCACGGGCCATAGGGATAGGGCACCACGTCGACCTGACGCTGTTCCGGCCACAGGTAGATCACATCGGCCGACAGCTTCGGCAGGCGGTAATCGTATTCGCCGATGCGGGTGTTCTGGTAGCCGTCGATCTTGCCGATGAAGGTCACGTCACGACCGGCTTCGAACACCGCCGGGTCGTAGAAGCCGGCACGGCAGGCGATGAAACGACCGTCGCTGGCATCGGACGAAGTGGTGTTCGGGCGGCCACTGCCATTGAGCGGGCGCGAGATGATCTGGAAGCAGGTCTCGCCCTGGCCGGGCTTGGTTTCGATGATGCGACCGCCCCAACGGACCGGCGTGCCGACCTGCTGGGTAGCGACTGAATCGCGAGGGGAGACCAGGCTGAACTGTCCCTGCAGCGGCTTGGGGGCCGTGGCGCAGGCCGACAGGGCCAGCGTGGCCACAGCGGTGAGAAGGAACTTGGTGTTCATGGGGAGGCTCCGGAAGTCGGGCGATGCCTGCGCAGGTCCCGCAATAATGAAGCGAGGTCGGTGCAAGTTCCAGCGTAACGCGCATCAGCGAAACGCTGGCTGAGCGCGAGCAGGGCCGGGTCAGGACGCTGCCGGTGTACGCGCTGTGCCCAGTCCTGGGCGGTTTCGTGCGGTTCACGGGCCAGGCCGAGGCGGGCGTAGCGCCGGCCGAGCCGGTGCCAGGCGCGCAGCAGCGGGTCGCGTTCGCGCTCGCCACGGGCCAGCAGCCAGGCCATCCACGCCAGCGCCAGCAGTGCGGCCACCACGAAGCCAGCGACCAGCTGCCCGGGGCCCAGATCGTCCAGCCCGAACGGCTTGAGCAGCTGTTGCTGGCGGCGCGCATCGAACGACAGCACCAGGTCGTTCCAGCCGCGGCGCAGCCAGTCGCCCAGCTGGCCCAGCTGCAGCCAACGCTGCTGCAGTGGCGTGTCCGTGCCGGCCTGCAGGCGGTCATCCAGTGTGTCCAGGATGCGTTCCGGTGCCACGGCTGCGGTCGGGTCGACCCGGACCCAGCCGCGCTGCGGCAGCCACACCTCGGCCCAGGCGTGGGCATCCATTCGCCGCACTACCCAGTAGTCGCCGATGCGGTTGCGGGTGCCGCCGGCGAAACCGGTCACCACCCGCGCCGGGACGCCGGCGTTGCGCATCAGCACCACGAAGGCCGAGCTGAAGTGTTCACAGAAGCCGGCCTTGTAGCCGAACAGGAACTCGTCGATCGGGTCGCGTCCCGCCGCAGGGGTGTCCAGCGTGTACGAGAAGTCGGTGGTGATCCACTGCAGCGCGCGGCGCACGATGGCCTCGTCATCGCTGCCAGCCTCCTGTCGCCATTGCTGCGCCAACGTGGCGGTGCGCGGGTTGAAGCCGGTCGGCAGCTGCAGCGTCGCGCGGCGCAGATAGGGCGACAGCGTGCTGTCGAAACGCAGGGGAGGGGCCGAATGCAACCGCCAGCGGCTGAGCGAGGCCAGCGGGCGTTCGCTGCTCAGGCTCATGTCCGCATCCAGCATGCTGCCTGCAGGCGCGCGGCTGGGCAGGTCCAGCGCCACCAGCTGGCGGCGGTCGGTCGGCTCGTAGTCGATCTGGTAATCCCAGCCCTGTGTACTTGCTTCAACCACCGCAGCAGGCCGCCGCGCGCTGGCGCGGTCGCGTGTCCAGCGCCGTCCATCGAAGGCTGTCAGTACAGGGCCGCGCCAGTAACGCTGCGCCGGCTCGGGTGGAGTGCCGAAGAACTGCACGCGCAGCGCCGGGCTGTCGTCGGCCATCAGGTCCAACCACTGGCCGGGCTCCATGCTGTCGGACAACCCCGGTGTACCCACGGCGCGCTCGGGAACACCCCACAGTGGTGTGGCCAGGCGCGGGAACAGCCAGAAACAGGCCAATGCCAGCGGCAGGCCGATCGCCAACAGGCGGCCGACACCATGCAGCTGCCCGCGCAGTGGCAGGCGGCCGGCATGACCTTCATCCTGGGCCAGGCGTTGCAGCGCGATCAGTGCGCTGCCCCCGGCCAGCGCGGCCAGCGCGGTTGTCAGCGGTCCCTGGTCGAGCAGGAATGCTGCAAAGGGCGAGAACAGCGCGAAGCCGAGCAGGCTGCGGGCATCACGCAGGCTGCGCAGCTCGCTGGACTTGATCGCCAGCATCGCGGCCAGCAGTGCGCAACCGGTATCGCGCCCGGGGCGCACCATGCCCATCTGCCAGACGATGGCGCCGAGCATGCCCAGCACCAGCAGCAGGCGTACCGGCATCGGCAACACTGTCCGCCACGACAGGGCGGCGGTGATGATCGCCGCCAGCGCGATCACACCAGCCAGCAGTGGCGGCAGCTGCAGCAGCAACGGTAACAAGGCCAGCGCCGCGCTGGCCAGGGTCCAGTTGCGGGCATTGCGATCGAGCAGGGCGGGGGTCTCAGTCATGCGGCATCAGCGCCAGCGCGCGCAGGCACAGGTGATGGTGGCTGGCGCCCTGACCGGGCCCGAACGGCGGGTGTGCAGGCAGCAGCAGGGTGTAGCGGCGGCCCTCGCGCTCGGCCACATCCACCCAGCGCGCCAATCGAGCGATGCGTGCTTCATGGCCCAACGGCGCCAATGCGCGCCAGTCGAGGATCACTTCGATGCCGACCGGCTTTTCGTACTCGCGCACCAGCAGGCTGTCGCGGCGAGCCGAGTGCTTCCAGGAAATGCTGCGCGGCGCATCGCCCGCCCGGTAGGGGCGCAGCTGATGCAGTTCCTCGCCGCTGGCATGGGCGCGGGTGTGCAGCGGATCGCTGCCGCTCTCCGGCAGTGCAGGCGCCACGGCTTCGGCCAGCGGGTAGACCAGCAGCGGCTGTTCCGGCCACACCCACGACCACGCCCGCACCAGGCCCAGCGGCTGGGTGGTGGACAGTCGGATGCGCGGCAGTTCCAGCCAGCCACGGCATTCGCTGGGAACGTCCAGTTCCACTTCGCCACGGCCGTGCGCAGGCAGCGAGGTCCAGGCGTTGCTGTCACCCAGCTGCAGATGCAGGCCGTGCCGCGCACGCGGGTCACGCAGTGAGAGGTCCACGCGCAGACGCAACGGTTGCCCGGCCGCTACCGGCTCGGCGGAGATCGCATCGATCTGCACGCCGGACAACTGGAGATGCGCGGCAATGGCACTGGCGATTGCTGCTGCCGCGAGCAGCAGGGCCAGCAGCAGCGCCGGGTTGTTGTTGTAGTTCAGTGCGCCCAGCAGCATGGCCGTCAGCAGGGTGGCAACGAACAGGCCGAAGCGGGTGGGCAGCACATAGATGCGATGGCGGTCCAGCCGCCTCGGCAAGGCTTCGGGCCTGCGTGGCCGAGCCAGCGGCTGCATGCGTGCCCAGCGTGTGGCCACGCTCAGTCCACCGCGACGGTCTGCAGGATCGCGCGCGCCAGTGCCGGACCCGAACTGGATTCGGCTTCCGCCACCAGTCGATGACCGGCCACCGCCACGAACAGGGTCTGCACGTCTTCGGGCACCACATGGCCGCGCCCCAGCAGCAGTGCATGTGCCTTGGCCGCGCGCAGCAGCGCCAGGCCCGCACGTGGCGACAGGCCCACGCGCACACCGGCATGCTGGCGGCTGCGGGTCAGCAGCGCCTGCACATAGTCGATCAGCGCGTCGCTGGCATGCACCTGGTTCACCGCGTCGCGCAGCGCGCGCACCTGGGTGTCATCCAGTTTCGGTACGGCACGCGCGATCAGGTCGCGGCGATCGCTGCCGCGCAGCAGCTCGCGCTCGGCCTGCGCGCTGGGGTAACCCATCGCCAGTCGCAGCAGGAAGCGGTCCAGCTGCGAATCCGGCAGCGGGAACGTGCCGGACAGATCCACCGGGTTCTGCGTAGCGATCACGAAGAAAGGATCGGGCAGGGCATGGGTCTGTCCATCCAGGGTGACCTGTTGCTCGGCCATCGCTTCCAGCAACGCGCTCTGCGTGCGCGGTGGTGCGCGGTTGATCTCGTCGGCCAGCAGTACGTGGGTGAACACCGGGCCGGGGTGGAACTGGAACTGACGGCTGCCGGCTTCATACACCGACACGCCCAGCACATCGGCGGGCAGCAGATCGGAGGTGAACTGCACGCGCTGGAAGCTGAGGCCGAGGCTGCTGGCCAGCGCATGCGCCAGCGTGGTCTTGCCCAGGCCGGGCAGATCTTCAATCAGCAGGTGACCGCCGGACAGCAATGCGACGAACGCCAGCCTGACTTCCGGCACCTTGCCCAGTACCAGTGCGTTCACCTGATCCTGTGCCTCCCGCAGGGCCTGACGCAATTGATCGGTTAGCATGCTGGGGTTGGGGGACGAAGCTGGCATGATCGTCTCAGATCTGGAATCCACTCGATTATCCATAGAGCAATGCAAGGCGAACAGCGCGCACGGACGATATTTCTCTGGTTATGGACGCTGGTCACAGCGGCCAAGCTGATCGTTGCCGCGCGCTTGCCGCTGTTCGTCGACGAAGCGTTCTATTGGCAGGAAGGCCAGCATCTGGCCGCGGCCTATTCGGATCTGCCCGGGTTGACCGCCTGGCTGGCCCGCCTGGGCGTGGAGCTCGGCGGTCATCACGTGCTTGCGCTGCGCCTGCCGTTCCTGGCCATCGGTGCGCTGTTGCCGCTGCTGGTGGTGCGCACGGCCACGCGCTGGTTCGGCAATGTGGCGGGTTGGCAGGCGGGCAGCCTCACGCTGTTGATGCCGTTGTCGGCGACGCTGGGCCTGCTGGCGGTACCCGACGTGCCGATGGCGCTGGCGGCGGTGATCTGCCTGCACGCCGGTGCGCGCCTGCTGCACAACGTGGATGCCTCCTCGGCGATGAAGCTGGCGCTGGGCCTGCTGATCGGTGCACTCAGCCACTACCGTTTCATCGGTGTCATCGGCGTCGGTTTCATCGCGCTGCTGGCATTGCCGCAGGGGCGGCGCATGCTGGCCGATCCGCGCGTATGGGTCGCACTGGCGGTGGGCGTGCTGGCATGGCTGCCACTGCTGGCGTGGAATGCGGACAACCACGATGCCGGTCTGAAATTCCAGGTGGTCGAGCGTCATCCCTGGGCCTTTGAATGGGGCGGGCTGTGGTTCCTGGTGATCCAGCCGATGCTGGTGACGCCGATCCTGTGCATGGCGATGTGGAAGGTGGCGCTGGCAGGAACCCGGAGCGGTGGCGGTGCGCGCGTGCAGTGGCGCTATTTCGGCCTGGTGGGCGGCGTATCCACACTGGGCATTTTCGTGCTTGGCTTCTTCACTGACGTCGAGCGGATCAGTTTCCATTGGCCGCTGCCGGGCTACCTCGCACTGCTGGTGGCGGTGCCGGTAGTGCTCAACGGCTGGCCGCGCTGGCTGCGCCGCACCGGCTGGTGGCTGGCAGGCGCGGGCATGGTGCTGGCGTTCGGCTACTACCTGATGGCATCCACGCCGGCACTGCGCGAGCAGATGGCCGGCAGCAAGTACTACCCGCGCAATTTCGCTGGCTGGCAACCACTGGCCGTAGCGGTCCATGAAGAGCTTCGGCAGATGCCGGAAGGGACGCGCGTGCTGGCCGGCAACTTCAAGGTCGGCGCCGAACTGGGCTTCCAGCTGGGCAATGGCAACATCGAGGTGCTGCCGCATCCGCTCAATGACAAGCATGGCCGCACCGCGCAGCTGGCACAGTGGGGCCTGCTGCATGAGGGCGAGCGCACGGCGCCGATGCTGCTGGTGCTGTCACCCAGCGACCAGCGCTATCGCGAGCTGCTGGAGCGCTATCACGCCATCTGCGATCAGGTGGGGCCGATGCCTGCGCCACGCGTGGTCAGCAGTGATCACGGGTTCCAGCGCTTCCTGTTGTTCCGCCTGCCGGTGCAGCGCGCGGAAGGGCCGTGCGTGACGCCGGCGATGGCGTGGCTGGATGCGCCGTCCAATGGCGAGAAGGTGTCCGGCACGTTCGCGATCAAGGGCTGGGCGTTCAAGGATGGCGTCGGCCTGGCACGCGTCGAAGTGCTGGTCGATGGCCGTTCCATCGGTGACGCCCGCTATGGGCGTGTGTTCGACGTGCGCCCCGTGTGGCCGGACAGCACCGATCCGCAGCACCCGGCGGTGGGCTTCGACGCATCGCTGGATACCACCACGCTGGCGCCGGGCAGGCATTGGCTGGGCCTGCGCCTGTATGGCCGCGATGGCAGCGTGGAGCAATGGCAGGAGCAGCCGTTCGAGGTCCGTTGAGGCTTCTGCTTTTGTAGGGTCGAGCCATGCTCGACTGCTTTTTCCGGGCCGCCTGCCATCTACAGCAGAAGCCGTCGGGCAGGGCTCGACGCTACAGTTCAGGGCACCGCGAAACCGGCCCTGCGCAGCAATCCGCATACCGCGATCAGCGGCAGGCCGATCAGCGCGGTCGGGTCGCGGTTGTCGATCGCTTCGAACAGGCTGATGCCCAGGCCCTCGCACTTGAAGCTGCCGGCACAGTCCAGCGGCTGTTCGGTGGCCACGTAGCGTGCGATCTCCTCCTGGCCCAGCGCGCGGAAACGGACCTCGGTCAGATCCACGGCACTGAATGATTCTCCGCCTCGCGTGAGACTGATGGCGGTATGGAAGCGTACCGTCTGCCCGGACATCGCCGCCAGCTGCGCGCAGGCCGCCTCGGCCGTGCCCGGTTTGCCCAGCGGCTGCCCGTTCAGGTCCGCCACCTGGTCCGAGCCGATCACCCAGGCGCCGGGGTGGCGGGCGGCGACTCCGGTTGCCTTGGCCGTGGCAAGGCGCGTTGCAAGGGCCAGCGGCGTCTCACCGTTCAACGGGGTTTCATCCACCTCCGGGCGCGCGCAGTCGAAGGGCAGGCCCAGCCGCTGCAGCAACTCGCGGCGGTAGCGGGAGGTGGAGGCCAGGACCAGTGACATGCGAGAATACCGGGGCAGGGTGCGGCAGTCTGGCCTGTGCGCAGCGCCAGCAGCAAGTGCTGTATGGCGGGCATTTGACAGCAGCCCCCCCGATCCTTAGTATTCAGCGGCTTATGTCCGCGAACGTGCCCGAATCGCTGGATGCCTGGCGGATGGTCGTAGCGCGAAGGCGCTTCGACGGCCAGGTCTCCCTGGCTGAATTGACCCGCCTGCAGGGGCTGGTCGCAGATACCGACGGCGAGTGTTCCTACTCGCTTGAATTCGGTCGCGACGACGTCCTGCGGGTATCCTATGTGGAACTGACCATCGACACCGCGTTGCCGCTGACCTGTCAGCGCAGCATGCAGCGATTCTTGTTGCCGGTGAAGGTGACCCAGAGGCTTGGCCTGATCCGCGACGAGGACGAGGAATCGTCCCTGCCGGAGGAGTACGAGGCGTTGCTGGTGCCGGAAGACGGCCAGCTGCGTCCGCTGGACCTGGTCGAAGACGAGCTGGTGCTGGCGGTGCCTGTGGTGCCGCTGTCGCCCGACGGTGAAGCAGTCGACAAGGACTGGGCGCCGAGCGAAGAAGAAACAAAGAAGGCCAATCCGTTCGCGGCATTGGCGGCATTGAAGAAACAATAGCAGCCGGATTGTCGTCGGCGGCTGCGGCGAAAGCGAAAGTGTGCTGGGCGCTGGCGTCCTGCGCGACGATACGACGAAGCAAAACGAACCGAGTTTGGAGCAATCCCATGGCTGTGCAGAAATCCCGTGTTACCCCGTCCCGCCGCGGCCAGCGCCGTTCGCATGACGCCCTGAGCGCCAAGCAGCTGTCGACCGACCCGACCACCGGCGAAGTGCACCTGCGTCACCACATCACTGCCGACGGTTTCTACCGCGGCAAGAAGGTCATCCAGACCAAGACCTCGGCCGTCGAAGAAGATTGATGTGCCGGGAAGGCCGCTGCCCCCGGGCAGCGGCCTTTGCCTTCTTTCCCGGGCGTGCCGGTGATCGGCGGCCCGCGCAACAGGAAACATGATGAGCAAGCGGATCTACTCGAGGATCGCGGGCACCGGTAGCTATTTGCCGGAAAAAGTCCTGACCAACGCCGACCTGGAAAAAATGGTCGAAACCTCGGATGAGTGGATCCAGTCGCGCACCGGCATTCGTGAACGGCACATCGCGGCCGAAGGCGAAACCACCAGCGACCTCGGCTACCAGGCCGCGTTGCGCGCACTTGAAGCGGCCGGTATCGACGCTTCGCAGCTCGACATGATCGTGGTCGGTACGACCACGCCCGACCTCATTTTCCCCTCCACCGCGTGCCTGATCCAGGCCAAGCTCGGTGTTGCGGGGTGCCCTGCCTTTGACGTCAACGCCGCCTGCTCGGGCTTCGTGTTCGCGCTGGGCGTGGCCGACAAGTTCATCCGTTCCGGCGACTGCAGGCACGTGCTGGTGATCGGCACCGAAACGCTGACCCGCATGGTCGACTGGAACGATCGCACCACCTGCGTGCTGTTCGGCGATGGCGCCGGCGCCGTCGTGCTCAAGGCCGACGAGGAAACCGGCATCCTCAGTACCCACCTGCATGCCGACGGCAGCAAGAAGGAGCTGCTGTGGAACCCGGTGGGCGTCTCGACCGGCTTCAAGGACGGCGCCAACGGTGGCGGCACCATCAACATGAAGGGCAACGACGTGTTCAAGTACGCCGTCAAGGCGCTGGACTCGGTCGTGGACGAGACCCTGGCTGCCAATGGCCTGGACAAGTCCGACCTGGATTGGCTGATTCCGCACCAGGCCAACCTGCGCATCATCGAAGCCACCGCCAAGCGCCTGGACATGTCGATGGACCAGGTGGTGGTGACTGTCGACAAGCACGGCAACACCTCGTCCGGCTCGGTGCCTCTGGCGCTGGACGCCGCGGTGCGTTCGGGCCGCGTCGAGCGCGGCCAGCTGCTGCTGCTGGAAGCCTTCGGCGGCGGCTTCACGTGGGGTTCGGCCCTGCTGCGCTATTGATAGTGCAAGTTACGACAACGTGAAGCTTTGTCGTTGCGGCCCCTCTGGGGCCGTAACGCGTTTAAGGAGGACCTGTCATGGTTGAGCCCATCGTCATCGAAGGGCAACGTGCCTGGCTGAAGCAGTACGGCAAGGGAAGCCGCGCGCTGGCCCTTGGCCTGCTCAATTTTGTTGCCCGTCGTTTCCATCTGGATGCCCTGCGCCCGCCGCCGCACCGTGGCGGTGACGCCGCGCGCGAAACCGAAGCCCGTCGCCTTGCAGAACTGCAGGCGCAGGGCGTGAACGTGCCCGATGTGCTGGGCACCGGCCATGCTGCGCTGGTGATCGGCGACAACGGCAGTTCGTTCAATACCTGCCTGCGCGAAGCCGACGAGGCCGGTCGCGACCGCCTGGTGATGGCGGCCATGCTGGCCATTGCCGCAGCGCATGCGCGCGGCGCCTATTTCGGTCAGCCGTTGCCGCGCAATCTCACCTGGGATGGCGAGAAGGTCGGTTTCATCGACTTCGAGGAAGATCCGCTGGAAGTGATGGATCTGTCCGAAGCGCAGGCCCGCGACTGGCTGATGTTCGGCTATGGCGTGGCCAAGTACTACGCCGACCGCCCCGAGCACCTGCAGGCGATGATGGCCGAGGCGATGGGCGATGCGCAGGCGCCGGTGCGCGAGCACGTGCATGCGGTCACTGGCCGCCTGCGCAGCCTGGCCCGGGTCTGCATGAAGCTGGGCCGCTCGGCGCGCGCGCTGGCCCACTCCATCTTCATCGCCCATGGCGCCAGCACCGCTGGCGTGCTGATGCTGGTAGGCCTGTGCGTGGATTTCCTCGCCGACGGCGATCTGGACGTCCTGCAGCTGTTCTGCTGACCGTGCGTCCGCCGGGCCATGCCCGGCGGCGTTCCGCGGCTGGCCCACCATACGCGTGCATACGCGCACGTACAGACGACACGGCATGTTCCCCCTTATCATGGCCCGCTTCGATTGCAACAAGCGGATGACCGCGTGACCGTATCCACCCTCGCTTTTGTCTTCCCCGGCCAGGGCTCGCAGTCTGTGGGCATGGTGGCCGAGCTGGCTGAACTGCACCCGCAGGTGCGTGAAGCCTTCACCGAGGCATCCGATGGTGCCGGCGTCGACCTGTGGGCGCTGTCCCAGGGTGGCCCGGAGGAAATGCTCAACCGCACCGAATACACCCAGCCGGCCCTGCTGGCCGCAAGCATCGGCGTGTGGCGCGCCTGGAACGCCGTGGGCGGTCCGCGCCCGTCGGTGCTGGCCGGCCACAGCCTGGGCGAGTACACCGCCCTGGTCGCCGCTGGCGCGCTGAGCCTGCATGACGGTGCGCACCTGGTGCGCCTGCGCGGCCAGCTGATGCAGGAAGCCGCACCGGCCGGCGTCGGTGCCATGGCCGCCGTGCTCGGCGCCGAAGACCAGCTGGTGCTGGACGTCTGCGCCGAAGCCGCAGGCAGCCAGGTGGTGGTGCCGGCCAACTTCAATTCGCCGGGCCAGATCGTGATCGGTGGCGACGCCGACGCGGTCGACCGTGCGCTGGCGCTGCTGGCCGAGAAGGGCGTGCGCAAGGCGGTCAAGCTGGCCGTGAGCGTGCCCTCGCACACCCCGTTGATGCGCGAAGCCGCCAACCGCCTGGCCGAAGTGATGACCGGCCTGGCCTGGCAGGCGCCGCAGCTGCCGGTGGTGCAGAACGTCGACGCCAAGGTGCATGACGGCATTGACGCGATCCGTACTGCGCTGGTCCAGCAGCTGTACCAGCCGGTGCAGTGGACCGGGTGCGTGCAGGCGCTGGCTGGCCGTGGCGTCACCCGGATCGCCGAGTGCGGCCCGGGCAAGGTGCTGACCGGTCTGGTCAAGCGTATCGACAAGGCCATCGACGGCCGTTCGCTGGCCACGCCAGGCGACTTCGAAGCCGCCCGCGAGGCATGGTCGGCCTGATCCCCCTTGTTCCTGCCGACCGTACCGGTGGCCGCTGCAAGCGGTACGGGTACGGCGGCCGTCCCAGCCTGAGGAAAACATCATGAGCAAGCCCCTGCAGGGTGAAATCGCACTGGTCACCGGCGCCAGCCGTGGCATTGGTGCCGCCATCGCCGATCTGCTGGCCGCCCAGGGCGCCACCGTCATCGGCACCGCCACCACTGAATCCGGCGCCGCCGCGATCGGTGAGCGCCTGGCCGCCCACGGTGGCCACGGCCGCGCGCTGAACGTCACCGACGCCGCCGCGCTGGACAGCGTGCTCGATGGCATTGCCAAGGAATTCGGCCCGATCTCGATCCTGGTCAACAATGCCGGCATCACCCGCGACAACCTGCTGATGCGCATGAAGGACGAGGACTGGGCGTCGATCATCGACACCAACCTGACCAGCGTGTTCCGCACCAGCAAGGCGGTGATGCGCGGCATGATGAAGGCGCGCAAGGGCCGCATCATCAATATCGCATCGGTGGTGGGCGTGACCGGCAATGCCGGCCAGGCCAACTACGCTGCCGCCAAGGCCGGCATCATCGGCTTCAGCAAGTCGCTGGCCAAGGAAATCGGTTCGCGCGGTGTCACCGTCAATGTTGTCGCACCCGGCTTCATCGACACCGACATGACCAAGGCGTTGCCGGAAGAAGCGCGTACCGCGCTGATCAACGACATCGCCCTCGAACGCCTGGGTTCGCCGGAAGACATCGCCCATGCGGTGGCCTTCCTGGCCGGCCCGGCTGCCGGTTACATCACCGGCGAAACCCTCCATGTGAACGGTGGCATGTACATGCCGTAAGCAAGGGGCGCAGGGATTGCGCCGCAAGTGGTTGATCTGCGGAGGTTTTTGCTGCGATGCAAGGCCGCGCCGGTTTCCACTACACTATCCCACGGCCATCGCCTTTGATGGCGACCACTTTTGAACCACAACTCCATCTGGAGCGAGATCCCATGAGCACCATCGAAGAACGCGTCAAGAAAATCGTCGTCGAACAGCTTGGCGTCAAGGAAGAAGAAGTCACCAACAGCGCATCGTTCGTCGATGACCTGGGCGCTGACTCGCTGGACACCGTCGAGCTGGTGATGGCCCTGGAAGAAGAATTCGAGTGCGAGATCCCGGACGAAGAAGCCGAGAAGATCAGCACCGTGCAGGCCGCCATCGACTACATCAAGGCCCACGTCAAGGCCTGATGTCAGACGGCAGTGCGCGCGCGGGCTCACGCTCGCCGCGCACCGCACCCCATGGGGCCGCTGTTGCGGCCCCGTGTGTTTGAGCATCACACCGAAGCAAACCGAGTTGCCCGTTGAAATCATCCGGGCCAGGAGAATCAGCAATGAAGCGTCGCGTCGTCGTAACCGGCCTGGGTATCGTCTCGCCGTTGGGCAATGATCTGGCCAGCAGCTGGGAAGGCATCACCCAGGGTCGTTCGGGCATCGGTCCGCTGACCAACGTTTCTGATGCCTATCTGGATCGGTTCACCACCAAGATTGCAGGTGAAGTCAAAGGATTCGACATCACCGCCGACAATGAACTGTTCGGCAAGTTCCGGGTCAGCGGCAAGGATGCCAAGAAGATGGACCCGTTCATCCATTACGGCCTCGGTGCCTCGTTCATGGCCCTGCACGACTCGGGCCTGGAAATCACCGACGCCAATGCCGAGCGCATCGGCGCCATCGTCGGCGCCGGCATCGGCGGCCTGCTCGGCATCGAAGAGCAGACCATCGAGTTCCATGAGGGCAAGAAGATCTCGCCCTTCTACGTGCCCAAGACCATCATCAACATGCTGCCGGGCCAGCTGAGCATCATCACCGGCCTGAAGGGCCCGTCGTTCTCGGCGGTCTCGGCGTGCGCGACCTCGAACCATTCGATCGGCACCGCCATGCGCATGATCCAGTACGGCGATGCCGACGTGATGGTGGTCGGTGGTGCCGAGCGTGGCTCGTCGCCGACCGCACTGGGCGGCTTCTGCGCGATGAAGGCCATGAGCACCCGCAACGACGCCCCGGAACAGGCCTCGCGCCCGTGGGACAAGGACCGTGACGGCTTCGTGCTGGGCGACGGCGCCGGCATCCTGATCCTGGAAGAGTATGAGCACGCCAAGGCACGTGGCGCGAAGATCTACTGCGAACTGGCCGGCTTCGGCGCCAGCTCCGACGCGTACCACATGACCGCACCCAGCGAGAACGGCGAAGGCGCCGCCCGCTGCATGGTCATGGCCATGAAGGACGCCGGCGTGACCCCGGAACAGGTGGGCTACCTCAACGCGCACGGCACCTCCACGCCGCTGGGCGACCTGGGCGAGACCATGGCGATGAAGACCGCCTTCGGCGACCACGCCTACAAGATGATGGTCAGCTCCACCAAGTCGATGACCGGCCACCTGCTGGGCGCTGCCGGCGGCGTGGAAGCAATCTTCTCGGTGATGGCGCTGCAGGACAACATCATTCCGCCGACCATCAATCTGCAGCAGCCCGGCGAAGGCTGTGACCTGGACTACGTGCCCAACGAAGCACGCCAGGCCAAGGTCGACGTAGTGATGTCCAATGGCTTCGGCTTCGGCGGCACCAACGGCACGCTGATCTTCAAGCGCGTCTGACCGGCGTTGTAGAGTCGAGCTTGCTCGACTCCGCCCTTGTGTAGAGTCGAGCCATGCTCGACTGAACGTGCAACACAGTCGAGCAAGCTCGACTCTACGCACGAGGAGGCCGCCGCAAGGCGGCTTCCGTGCATCTGAATCCCCGAACTGGCCGCCATGACCCACGCACCGCTGATCCACCCGCTGCCGCACCCGATCGATCTGCTGGCCCTGCAGCAGCACGACCCGTCGCGCTTCCCGCTGCTGATGGAATCCACCGCCTCGGGCACTGCCCAGGGCCGCTGGAGCCTGCTGCTGGCCGCGCAGGGCGATAGCCTGCGGCTGGATGCCGATGGCCAGGTGCGCGACCAGCATGATGCGGTGCAGGCCGGCAGCTTCCTGCAGGTTCTGGACCGCGCCTGGCAGCACGAACGCCTGCCGCATGACGGCAGCCACAGCCTGCCGTTCCGCGGCGGTTGGGCGTTGATGCTGGACTACGAAGTGGCCAGCCAGATAGAACCGGTGCTGCCGGCGCGCGCACGCGAGGACGGCCGCCCGACCGCGCTGGCGCTGCGCTGCCCGGCCGCGGTGCTGCACGACCACTACAACGAGGCCAGCTTCGTCATCGCCGAAGCCGGCGAGCAGGCGTTGCTGGATGCGCTGGTGGCGCTGGCCTCGGCCACGCTGCCCGAAGCCGGGCAGGGCTGGCAGCCACCGCAGTCGGTCGGCGAGGACGCGCCGCAGCGCTTCACCGACGGCGTGCGCCGGGTGATCGAATACCTGCGTGCCGGCGATGTGTTCCAGGTGAACCTGTCGCGGCGCTGGAGCGCGCAGTTTGCCGCACCGGTCAGCCCGCAGGCGCTGTACGCGCAGCTGCGCCGTGCCAACCCGGCACCGTTCGCCGGCCTGTTCAGCGCGCACGGCCGCCATGTGGTCAGTTCCTCGCCGGAGCGGCTGGTGTCGGTGCATGCCGGCCACGCGCAGACCCGTCCGATTGCCGGCACGCGTCCGCGCTTCGAGGGGGACGATGATGCCGCGCGCATCCAGGAGCTGGTCGGTCACCCCAAGGAGCGTGCCGAGCACGTGATGCTGATCGACCTGGAACGCAACGACCTGGGCCGCATCTGCCTGCCCGGTACCGTGGTGGTCGATGAGCTGATGACCGTGGAGAGCTACGCGCACGTGCATCACATCGTCAGCAACGTCAGCGGCCATCTGCGCCCGGAGGTCACCCCCGGCGAGGTGATCGCCGCCACCTTCCCCGGCGGCACCATCACCGGCTGCCCGAAGGTGCGCTGCATGCAGATCATCAGCGAGCTGGAGCAGGTGCCGCGTGGTGCCTACACCGGCGCGTTCGGCTGGCTGAACCGCGATGGCGACCTGGACCTGAACATCCTGATCCGCACCGCCGAAGTGGATGGCCACGAGGTGAGCTTCCGCACCGGCGCCGGCATCGTGGTCGACTCGGACCCGGACAAGGAACTGGACGAGACCCGCGCCAAGGCCCGCGGCCTGCTGCGCGCGCTCGGCCAGCAGGGGTAGGCGTATTCCGGTAGTGCCGGCCGCTGGCCGGCAACCCCATTCCCCCACGGTGGGTGCCGACCGTTGGTCGGCACGCAGGCGCCACCCCGGTCATGACCCCAATCCACCGGCACGGTATCCTGCACGACGGAATCGAGTTCAGAGGTAGTCCATGGCGGGAGCCAAGCGCGGGTGTCTGTTCGTGGTAACGCTGGTGGTGGTGCTGGCCGCCGTCGTGGCCGGCGTGGGCGCGTGGTTCTTCTACCAGCAGACCCGGTTCGCCGACGCCCCGATCACCCCGTCCGCCGAGAGCGTGGTCATCGCCAGTGGCGACGGCATGAACACGGTGCTGCGCAAGCTGCGCGACGCCGGCGTGGACGAGGGCCAGGACGCGCAGTGGCAGCTGCTGGCGCGCCAGCTCGATGCGGCCGGCAAGCTGAAGGTGGGTGAGTACGCGCTCAGCAGCGACCTGACCCCGCGTGATCTGCTGCTGCGCATGCGCGCCGGCAAGGTGCTGCAGCACCGCGTCACGATCATTGAAGGCTGGAACATCCGCCAGTTGCGTGCCGCGCTCAAGCGCGCCGAGCCGCTGCTGCACACCACCGACAACCTCGATGACGCCGCGTTGATGCAGCGCCTCGGCTTCGGTGGCCAGCATCCGGAAGGCCGCTTCCTGCCGGAGACCTACGTCTACCAGCGTGGCGACAGCGATCTGGATGTGCTCAAGCGTGCTCACGCTGCAATGCAGGACGCACTGGATGAAGCCTGGGAAAGCCGTGCGCCGGACCTGCCGATCAACACGCCCTACGAACTGCTGACGATGGCCTCGATCATCGAGAAGGAAACCGCGCTGGCCAGCGAGCGCCCGCAGATCGCCGGCGTGTTCATGCGCCGCCTGAAGATCGGCATGCGCCTGCAGACCGACCCGACCGTGATCTACGGCATCGGTGCTGCGTATGACGGCAACATCCGCCGCCGCGACCTGACCACCGATACGCCCTACAACACCTATACCCGCGCCGGCCTGACCCCGACCCCGATCGCCATGCCCAGCCGCGATGCGCTGATGGCGGCCGCACAGCCGGCACCGGGCGACGCGCTGTACTTCGTCGCCGTGGGCGATGGCAGCGGCGCGCACGTGTTCTCGCCCAGCCTGGACCAGCACAACGCCGCAGTGGCCCGCTACCTGCAGCAGCTGCGCCAGCAACGTACCAAGGAGACCCCGGCGCAATGAGTCCCGCGCTGCTTCGCCACCCGCGTTTCGTCAGCCTGGAAGGCGGCGAGGGCGCAGGCAAGACCACCGCCATCAATGCCATCCGTGACTGCCTGCGCAGCCACGGCCACGAGGTGGTGCTGACCCGGGAGCCGGGCGGTACGCCGCTGGCCGAGCGCATCCGTGGCCTGGTGCTGAAGCCCGATGCCGAGATCGCCGCCGAACCGCTCAGCGCCGAAGCCGAGCTGCTGCTGGTGTTCGCTGCACGTGCGCAGCATGTGCGCCAGGTGATACAGCCGGCACTGCAGCGCGGCGCCTATGTGCTGAGCGATCGCTTCACCGATTCCAGCTATGCCTACCAGGGCGGTGGCCGTGGCCTCGACCCGCAGTGGATTGCCGATCTGGAACGACGCGCGGTGGGCCTGCTGCCGGGCCTGACCCTGCTGCTGGACGTGGACGTGGCAGTAGGCCGCGCACGCGCCAATGGCCGCGACCTGTGGCCGGACCGCATCGAGAGCGAACAGGATGATTTCTTCCAGCGCGTGCGCGAAGTGTTCCGCAGCCGCGCGCAGCAGGATCCGCAGCGCTTCGCATTGATTGATGCGGGCCAGGAGCAGGCGCGCGTGGCCGCCGATGTGGTCGCGTGCGTCGAGCGTTGGCTGCAGGACGGGGAGGGCGCATGAGCACGTTCTCGCCGTGGCAGCAGCGCGCATTCGACCAGACCGTGGCGGCGCTGGATGCCGATCGGCTCGGCCATGGCCTGCTGATCTGCGGCCCGGCCGGGCTGGGCAAGCATGAGGTGGCGCTGGCCCTGGCCGACCACGTGCTGGCACGAGGCGATGCTGCCCATGCCACGCGCACGCGCCAGCTGATCGCGGCGGGCACGCACCCGGACCTGCAGCTGGTCAGCTTCATTCCGAACAAGAGCGGCGACAAGCTGCGCACCGAGATCGTCATCGAGCAGGTGCGCGAGATCACCGACAAGTTGGCGCTGACCCCGCAGTACGGCGTGGCGCAGGTGGTGATCGTCGACCCGGCCGATGCGATCAACCGCTCGGCGGCCAACGCGCTGCTGAAGACGCTGGAAGAGCCGCAGCCCGGCCGCTATCTGTGGTTGATCAGCAGCGACCCGGCACGCCTGCCGCAGACCATCCGCAGCCGGTGCCAGCGCCTGGAATTCAAGTTGCCGCCGCAGCACGAAGCGCTGGCCTGGCTGCAGCAGCAGGGCCACAGCGAAGCATCGGCACGCGAAGCGCTGGACGCGGCGCGCGGCCACCCCGGCCAGGCCGACAACTGGCTGCGCGAAGATGGCCTGAGCCTGCGCCGCGAAGTGGGCCGCGAGCTGGAACAGCTGGCCGCCGGCAAGACCGGCGCGGTGGAGCTGGCGCAGAAGTGGTGCGGTGATGACAACGCGGCGCTGCGCCTGCGCTTCGCCGCCGACCTGGCGCTGGCCCAGGCCAGCACCGATGCCTTGACCACGCCGGAGCGATTGCACAAGCTTGCAGCCTGGTTCGATGCGGCCAACCGCACCCGCGACCTGCTGCGCACCACGGTGCGTGCAGACCTTGCCGTGGTCGAGTTGCTGCTGGCCTGGAACAAGGTGAACGAGCGGCCTGCCGCAAGGGGAAATCGATGAGTGCCAGCAACGCCCGCCAGGGCATCCTGTCCCTGGCCGTGAAGGACAAAGCCGCGCTGTACAGCGCGTACATGCCATTCGTGAAGAACGGCGGCATCTTCGTGCCCACGCCCAAGCGCTACTTCCTGGGTGACGAAGTGTTCCTGCTGCTGACCCTGCCCGATTCCAGCGAGCGCCTGCCGGTGGCCGGCAAGGTGATCTGGGTGACCCCGGCCGGCGCGCAGGGCAACCGCACCGCCGGCATCGGCGTGCAGCTGGCCGACGGTGCCGAAGGCGAGGGCGTGCGCCACAAGATCGAGACCCTGCTGGCCGGCCTGACCGGCTCGGACAAGCCGACGCACACGATGTAAGGCTGCGCCGGGCTGTTCTGTAGAGTCGAGCCATGCTCGACTGCCGCCCTCGAAAACACCCGTGAACACGAATGTGAAAAACGGTTGACGGCCTCTGAAAAGCCCCTATAATGAGCGGCTCAGCAACACACCGGGCGGTTAGCTCAGCGGTAGAGCATTGCCTTCACACGGCAAGGGTCACAGGTTCGATCCCTGTACCGCCCACCATGTTGCAGAACGAAAGAAGCCTCCAGCAATGGGGGCTTTTTTGTTGCCTGTGATTCCGTAGTGCCCGCCGAAGCGATCACCGTTTCAGCCGAGGTCCTCCAGCAGCTCGCGCGCGATCATCGCGGTTGCATCCAGCAGGTCGTGACCGCTGCCGGCCCGCACCACCACCGCCAGCAGGCTACGGCCCACATCGGCATTGCCGCCGCTCAGTTCCATCTCGCCTTCAAAGCACAGATCGGCCAACCATTCATGGGCCTGCTGCAGTCCGCGCTTGCGGACGCGGCGGAACTCCGCGAGCAGCTTCGCCTGGCCGGCCTCCTGCTCACCATCGGCAAGCAGGCCGATGGCACCGCCGTGCGCCGCGCGCCAGATGGCCGGTAGCGGGCGACCGTTCGCGTCCACCACGTCCGCCGAGAACTGCGCGCAGTACATTTCGTAGCGCTTGCCCGCTGTGCTGCAGGGCACGATGCCGGCCTCGGCCAGCAGGCGTTCGGCTTCATCCAGTTTGCTGAACTTCAAGCGCAGCAGTGCAGGACGGCTCAGGTGTTGTGCCAGCGCCTGCTGGTTGGCGGTGAACCAGACGTTCCAGCCCACGCTTGCGCGGCCTTCCAGTGCGGCCTTGAAGTACTCCAGGTGTTCGGCGTCCATTGCGGCCTCCTGCGCTCCCTGCTCGATTGTAGCGGGCGCATATCCGGGCCGGTCAGGCGTCGTCGCCGGAGAGGCAATGATGTGCCTCGCGTACCAGCTGTCGCGCGGCCACGATCAGCCCGTCGGTGTGGAAGGCGCCCAACTGTTCGTCCGGGTCGCCTTCGTTACGCACGTGGGCGGGCCCGTGCCACGAATGGAAGCGGAGGGTTCCATTCCTGCGCTGTCCCACCGCCCCGGGCAGGCGTAGTCTCGGCCCGTTGCCGTGCCCATCCACTCTGGAGTGCCACCATGCCGCTCGCCCGTATCGATCTTCGCAAAGGTAAATCCGCCGACTACCTGCAACGCGTCGGCGAAACCATCTACCAGGCCATGCGCGCGGTGGGCGTGCCGGAGAACGATCGCTTCCAGATCTTCCAGCAACACGAGCCGGGCACGTTGATCTATGACCCCGGTTACCTGGGCGTGGACCGCACCGACGATTTCATCTGCATCCAGATCACCTGGAACGAAGGGCGCACGCTGGAGCAGAAAAAAGCGTTGTACCTGGGCATTGCCGATGGCCTGCATGCGGCGGTGGGTATCCGCCGAGAGGATGTGTTCATCAACCTGGTGGAAGTGAAGCGGGAAAACTGGTCGTTCGGTAATGGTGTGGCCCAGTACGTGAGTTGATGCGCGAAAAGCATCCACGCATGGCGTGGATCTACTGAATGGAGGGCGTGTGCGGGGGAGGTCAGCGCTGCGTCACCGTGTCGCAGGGGGCAAACCCTGAACATGGTCCAAGGTTGGCCATGGCCCCGTAGAATGGCGGCGTGCGCCGTTCTGCTCTCCACCGCCGGTTCCAGGCCCTGGCATGGCTTGCCATGCTGCTGGTGCTGCTTGCCCCGCTGGTGAGCCGCTGGCTGGCGCATGGCCACGTCGCGGCCGCCGCACCGGTGGCCGCCATGGACCACGCGATGCACGCAGAGCATGCGCAGCACGCGATGGAAGGCCATCACGACCACCACGCGATGGCGATGCCGCACGGCGAGGCCGCAAAGAAGCCACCTGCCGATCCACACGCCGATCATGAGATGGGCGTGGACTGCGATTACTGCCTGATCGCTGCACGGCTGATCACTCTGCTGGTGGCGGCAGTGCTGCTGTTGGCGCCGATGGCACCGGTGTGCCGCGCGCTGCGCGGTGCGGTGCGGTCGTTGCCGCAACGGATCAGCGGCACATTGGGAGCGCGTGGGCCGCCGGCTCTGATGGCTGCCTGAGCCGCACGCGCGTTGCATTGAAGATTTTTCCATGAGGTTGCCGGCCACGGCCGGTGCCCGCACGCGCGTGTTTGTCCCTTTCTGATTGCTGCCCTGCCATTGCGGGGTGGCCTTGCATGCCGTGAACAAATGAAAACGAACCCCAACCCCGCGCACCTGCGCCGGGCGACGCTACCTGTCCTGTGCGCATTGCTCCTGCACGCCGCGCCCCTGCTTGCCGCCGATGCGGCACCACCGACCACGCTGGATACCGTGCGGGTGGTCGATACCCGCAGCGGTGAGCTGTCGTCCACCGCCAACGCCGGTTCCGCGCTGGGCCTGAGCGTGCTGCAGACACCGGCCAGCCTGACGGTGATTTCGCGCGAACAACTGGAGCAGCGTGGCGACAGCAACCTCAACGATGCGATCAGCCGGGCAGGTGCGATCAGTGTGATGCCGCATCCGGGCAACGGCCTGAGTGCGCTGTCCAGCCGCGGCTTCACCGATGGCGCTTCGGTGATGCGCCTGTACGACGGGCTGCGCCAGTACGGCGGCGTGGGTATCACCTTCCCGTTCGATACCTGGTCGATCGAGCGCATCGAAGTGCTGCGCGGCCCGGCCTCGGTCATCCATGGCGACGGTGCGATCGGCGGCGTGATCAACATCGTGCCGAAGAAGCCCACGCGTGGTGCGATCGAGAACGAGATCAGCGTAACCGTGGGCAGCGAGGACACCGCGCGCCTGGGCTTCGGCAGTGGTGGCGCGCTGACGCCCGAGCTGGCCTACCGGCTGGACGTGAGTGGCAACTACAGCGGTGGCTGGGTCGATCGTGGGCGCAACAGTGACGCGACATTCTCCGGTGCGTTGCTTTGGCAGCCGCGCGCGGACCTGCAGCTGACCCTCACCCATGCGCAGGGCTACCAGCAACCGATGCGCTACTTCGGCACGCCGCTGGTCGAGGGCCGCCAGCTGGAGGCGCTGCGCCACCGCAACTACAACGTGGACGACAGCCAGATCCGCTATCGCGACCGCTGGACCCAGCTCGATGCGCTGTGGGCGCCGAACGCGAACGTGGAATGGCGCACGCGCCTCTACCAGATCGACAGCCAGCGCGATTGGCGCAATGCCGAAGCCTATGTCTACAACCGCGCCACCGGCTTGATCGATCGCTCGGGAAACACCGAGATCACCCACAACCAGGACCAGACCGGGCTGACCTCGACGCTGCGTGTGCAGGGAACCGCGGGTGGCCTGCAGAACAGCTTCGCGGTGGGCCTGGACGCCAACCGCGCGCACTTCAAGCACACCAACAACACCTATGCCGGCAGCTCGGGCCCGATCGACCCGTTCGAACCGGTGCCGGGCCAGTTCGTCAGCGACGCGCCGAACCTGCCGCGCTACCGCAATCGTGCCGAGCAGTACGCGCTGTTCGCGGAAGACCGGTTGGCGCTGAGCGAGCGCTGGTCGGTGCTGGGTGGGCTGCGCCACGACCGCGCGCGCATCGACCGTGCCGATCTGATCAGCGGCCAGAATGCGTTCTCGAAGACCTACAGCAGCACCGGTTGGCGCGCAGGTACGGTGTTCGCGCTGCGGCCGACGCTGAGCCTGTATGCGCAGTACTCGCAGGCAGCAGACCCGGTCAGTGGGCTGCTGATGATCAGCCCGGCCAACGGCGCCTTCGACCTGGCCAAGGGCCGGCAGATCGAAGTGGGCCTGAAGCAGGCCTTCGATGGCGGCGAGTGGACGCTGGCGGCGTATCGCATCCGCAAGACCGGGCTGCTCAGCCGCGATCCGCTGGTGCCGGACCGCCGCGTGCAGGTGGGCGCGCAGACCTCGCGCGGTATCGAGGCATCGCTGAATTGGAACGTCGCGCCGCACTGGACGCTGGATGCCAACGCCACGGTGCTGAAGGCCGAGTTCGAGGACTTCCTGGAGACCACAGGTTCGCCGCCGCTGCTGGTGTCGCGCGATGGCAACCTGCCGCCGAACGTGGCCGAACGCCTGGCCAATGTGTGGTTGAGCTGGCAGTTCGCACCGGACTGGAGCGCGACTGGTGGCGTTCGCTATGTCGGCAAGCGCTACGCCGACAATGCCAACACGCTGGAGTTGCCCAGCTACAGCACCACTGATCTGGCGCTGACCTGGCAGGCAGCACCGCGCACGCGATTGTCAGCGCGCCTGTTCAACGTATTCGACAAGGCGTACTACGCCACCGCGTACTACACCAGCACGCAGTGGCTGCTGGGCGCGGATCGTCGCGTCGAGTTCACCGTCGACCATCGCTTCTGAGGGCGCGCACCATGTCGCTGCGATCCACTGCCAAGCGCTGGACCTACCTGGTGCACCGTTGGCTCGGCATCGGCGGATGCCTGCTGATGCTGTTGTGGTTCGTCAGCGGTATGGTGATGCTGTTCATCGGCTACCCGAAGCTGACGCCGGGTGAGCGGCTCGCGGCGTTGCCGATGCTGGCTGATGCCCGCAATCTGCAGGGGCTTTCGATACTGCCTGCCGCCGTGCAGGCCGAGCCGGGAAGCGTGGCACTGACCACGCTGCGTGGCGAGCCCGCGTATGTGGTGCGCAATGGCAGCAACGTGGGCGCCTGGTCGGCGTACACCGGCCAGGCCTTGGTGCCGGTGTCGGCACAGCGCGCCGAAGCATCCGCTGCACAGTTCGCCGGCGGCCAGGCGTTCGTGGGTGCGACGCGCGTGGACGAGGACCGCTGGACGCATTCGCGCGCACTGGATGTGCATCGACCGCTGTATCGCGTCGAGGTGGGCGGTGCGCAACCGGGCGACCTGTATGTGTCTTCGCGTACCGGTGAAGTGGTGCTGGACGCACCGCATGTGCAGCAGCGCTGGAACTACGTGGGTGCCTGGCTGCACTGGTTGTACTTCCTGCGCACGCAGTCGGTGGACCCGGTGTGGACGTGGGTGGTGATCGTGCTGTCCGCGCTGTGCACGCTGGCGGCGATCAGCGGCATCGTGGCGGGTGTGTGGCGCTGGCGTTTCCGTGGGCACTATCGGTCCGGTGCGAAGACGCCGTACGTCGAGCCGTGGATGCGCTGGCACCATCTGATCGGATTGTGTGCTGCAGCCTTCGTGTTCACCTGGATCTTCAGCGGGCTGATGTCGATGAATCCACTGGGCATCTTCAGCAGCACGCGTGAAGCGATCGACAGCGGGCGCTATCGTGGCGGCGTGGTGGCGGTGGATGGCGCGCTGGGTGAGCCGGCGAAGCTTCTGGCGGTGGCCGATGCTGAGCGCTTCCAACCGGTCGAGATCCAGTGGCGACGGATCGGTGGCGAGCTGTTCGCGGTGCTGCTGGATGGGAAAGGCGATACCCGCATCGTGTCCGGCAGCGATGGGCATCTGCAGGTGGCGCGCCTGCTGCCGGCGACGTGGCTGCAGCAGAAGGTGCGTGCGCTGTCCGATGCGCCGATGCAGGATTTCGTGGTGCAGCAGGCAGCGGATGCCTACTTCTATCCGCGTGCACCGGAAGCCATGAACGGCGCGGCGGTGCGGCGCTTCCCGGTTGCGGTGGCGGATTTCGGTGATGCCGAGGCGACGCGGGTCTATCTCGATCTGGCTACCGGCGATCCGTTGCTGACGATGGGGCATCGGGAACGGATGGGACGCTGGCTGTTCTACTTCCTGCACAGCTGGGATCTGCCCGCGATGCTGCGCCAAGAGGGTGCCCGGCTGGCGGTGTTGCTGCTGCTGAGCGCTGCCGGCACCGCGTTGTGTGCCACGGCGACGGTGATCGGCTATCGGCGATTGCGGATGAAACTGCGGCGCAGGCGGCGCTGATGCCTTGGGTTACACCCGCAGCCAGCGCGTGGACATGGCCACCAGCAACAAGGCCGTGGCCACGCCGATGAAGGCGGCGATCAGGCCGAAGTGATTGGCAGCGAAACCGATCAGCGCCGGTCCGGCAAGGATGCCGGCGAAGCCCAGCGTGGAAACGGCGGTGATTGCCAGTGCGCCGGGCATGCGGGTCTGGTGGCCGGCCAGCGAGAACAGCGCCGGTGCGATGTTGGCGCAGCCAAGGCCGACCAGCACATAGCCGAGCAGTGACGCCTGCCACGGCGTGACCAGGGTCAGCACGAGCACGCCCGCGGCGGCCAGCAGCGCGCCGAACACGATCGCGCGCTCACGGCCAACGCGCTCCACCAGTGCGTCGCCGAACAGGCGCGCGACGGTCATGGTCAGGGTGAAGGTCACATAGCCGATACCGGCGAGGCTGGCATCGACGCGACGCACATCGCTGAGGAAGACCGCGCTCCAGTCCAGCATCGCGCCTTCACCGAGGAAGGCAACGAAGGCCAGCACGCCGATGAACAGCACGATGCCGTGCGGCAGGGCCAGCATTGGTGTGTCGTGTGGCATGCGTTCGCTGTGCCAGTGCGCTGCCGACAACAGCATCACCAGCAGCATGGCGCCAACGCCGATCAGCACCGATGCCAAGGGAGGCAGCTGTGCGGACAACAGCACGGTCATGGTGGCCGCGCCGAGGAAGCCGCCGATGCTGAAGAAGGCATGGAAGCCGGACATCATCACCCGCCGTGCTTCGCGCTCGACGATGACGGCCTGTACGTTCATCGTGCAGTCCATCGCGCCCACGGCGGCGCCGAACACGAACAGCACCAGCCCCAGCGTCCAGGCCGAACTGGCCAGCGCCAGGCCGGGCACGGTCAGGCAGATCAGCAGGCTGCTGGCGACCATCACCCGGCGGCAACCGAGGCGCGCGGCCAGCACGCCGGACAAGGGCATCGCCAGCAGCGAGCCGGCACCAAGGCAGAGCAGCACCAGGCCCAGCGTGGCGTCGTTGATGCCGGTGCGCGCCTTGGCGAACGGCACCAGGGTGGCCCACAGCGCGGTGGCGAAGCCGGGAATGAAGAACGCAGCGCGGGTCGCGTGCTGTTCGGCACGCGCGCGGTTGGCAAGGGACATGAGCGGTACGGTCAGAGCGGAGTGGGGTGTACCGCGATGCCGGCAGCGCGGAAGCGTGCCGCCAATGCGGGTGGTGCGGTGGTGGTCAGCACCAGGTCGTCGATCTCGTCGAGGCTGGCGATCTGCCAGTTGCCGCGCGCACCGAGCTTTTCAGTGGTGGCGGCGACGATGACGCGGCTGCTGCAGGCCACCATCGCGCGTTTCAGCGTGGCTTCTTCCGCATCCATTGCCCACACGCCGGTGTCGCCGTCCACCGCGCAGGGGCCGGGCAGGTACACATCGGCGCGCAGGCGCTGCACCTGGGCCAGTGCTTCAGCGCCGACCGCGCCACCACCGCTGGCGAGGCGACCGCCGATCAGCTGCACCGAGGTGCCTTCAAGCACACTGGCGGCGGTGGCGATCTGCGGAGCATTGGTGATCACCGTCAGGCCGAGAGCGGCCGGCAGCTGCTGGGCGATCGCCAGGTTGGTCGACCCGGCGTCGAGCAGTACGACCTGGCCGGGCTGCAGCAGCGCGCAGACGCGGGCGGCCAGCTCGGCCTTGTCGCCGCGGTCGCGGGTCAGTCGCTCGCGTAGCGGGCGTTCCTTGGGGGGCGGCAGCACGGCGCCGCCGTAGACACGCTGGCACAGGCCTTGGGCGGCCAGCTCGCGCAGATCACGGCGGATCGAATCTTCGGAGACGGCATAGCGGCGCGCCAGTTCGGCGGCGACCACGCGGCCCTGCTGGCGTAGTTCCTCGAGGATCTGCAGGGTGCGCTGGGCGGGGAGGGGGCTGGGATCGGAGCTCATGCCGCAAGTCTGCACGTTCGTGCACTAACGTGCAACAACGTGCAATGAGCGGGAGTGGACACAGAACGGCTGGATTGCGGGTGAACCGGCCCGCGCCCACGTCTATGGATCGCCCTCGCGGCCCGGCATGATGGCGGGGCACCTGGCATGGAATCCACGATGTCCTCCACCGTTCACCGAAAGCTGCGCATCGGCGCGGACCAGTACACCGGCCAGAAAGTGGTCGACCAGCAGTTCCATGAGTGCGACTTTTCCGGCGCCGACCTGACCGCCACCGAGTTCATCAACTGCAGCTTCTACGACGCCGACAGCCGGGCCGGTTGCCGCTTCAACGGCGCCACGCTGAAGGAAGCCAGCTTCCGCAGCTGCGACATCAGCATGTGCCATTTCAATTTCATCAAGGCACTGGGCCTGGAGATCAGCGAATGCCGCGCGCAGGGCGCGGATTTCAGCAACGCCAGCTTCATGAACCAGATCACCACGCGCAGCTGGTTCTGCAGTGCCTTCATCAAGAAGTCGAACCTGCGCTATGCCAATTTCTCGCGGGTGACATTGGAGAAGTGCGAACTGTGGGAGAACCGCTGGGATGGCGCGAATGTGAGCGGCGCCAGCTTCGCCGGCTCAGACCTGTCCGGTGGCCAGTTCGAGGGCATCGACTGGAACAGCGCCAACTTCACCGACTGCGACCTGACCAACTCCGAGCTGGGCGAGCTGGACCTGCGCAGCACCAACCTGCGTGGTGCCACGCTGGATGTGCAGCAGGTGGCGCTGCTGATGCAGCGCATCGGCATTACGGTGGTTCCGTAGGCATCACCCGGCGTAGGCGACCCAACCCTTGAAGCTGAAGCCTGCGTAGAACAGCTCCACGCCGTCGAAGCCGGCCTCCTGCAGCAGCGCGACCTCCTGTTCGGGCGACAGCAACGGCAGCCGCTCGGCAATGGCGTCGATCGCGCGCTGTGCATCTGCGCGCGCAACGCCAGAGGCTTCGGCGAACGCGGCGTAGCGCTGCAGCCAGCGCAGCTTGCCGGCCGGATCCTGCGGCACGCTGTGGTGCGCCACCACCAGCGGCGCGCCGGGCTGCAGGCGCCGGTGCAGTTCGCGCAGCGTGTGCAGGCGCTGCGTGGTGTCGAGGAAGTGCAGGGTCAGCAGGCAGCTGGCACCATCGAAGCGCATGTCCGGGGCATCGTCGATGTAGCCTTCCAGCAGCTCAACGCGTGCGTTCAACGGGCCCAGCGTCTGCTCGGCCAGGGCCAGCATCGGCGCGGCCGGGTCCACGCCCAGCAGCTGCCAACCAGGTTGCGCCTCGGCGAAGGCTTTCAGCTCCAGCCCGCCACCGGCACCGAGTACCAGCACGCGGCCCTGCACGGGGACACGTTCGGCCAGCAGCAGACGGCTCATCTGCTGCAGGGCGAGGAAACCGGGCACCTGGCGCAGCGGCGCTTCGGCATAGCGGGCCACCGCCTGCGGATCGGAGAACGTGGACATGCGCGGATTCCTGTGGCGGGTGACATACCACTGTAGCGCGGCGCGCAATGCCTCTTGCGCGCCG